>NZ_DJTK01000067.1:95962-120939 GCF_002438225.1 Pseudomonas sp. UBA6310
CGGCCTGTTTGTCGCTGTTCATGTTGCGCAGTTTTTTCGCCTGGGACTCCAGCAGGAGGTACACCAGCGAGGCGAGCAACAGCGGGATCAGGAAGTAGAGCACGCGATAGCCGATCAGCGCGGCGAGCATGCTGCCCTTGGAAACCTGCCCCTGCAGCAGGGTCACGAACACCGTCTCCAGCACCCCCAACCCGGCCGGAATATGCGTGACAACCCCGGCAATACTGCTGATCAGCAGGACGCCCAGCACGGTCGGATAATCGACCTTCTCCTGCAGCATGATGTACACCACCAGCGCCATCAGCCCCCAGTTGCAGCCGCCAAGCACCAGTTGGCTGGCGGCCATGCGCAATGACGGCAGGCCGATCTCATGGCCACGGATGGTCCAGGCACGACGCTTGGAGAAGGCGCAGAGGCCGAGGTAGATCAGCGTCACCGCGACCAGCAGCACGCCGATCAGACGCAGGGTGCCGGTGCCGATGGACCAGCTCTCCGGCATCTTCACCCAGCCCAGGGCGAATACCGTTCCGCCCAGCGCCATGTAGCCAAGCCAGTTGGTCATCAGGCTCAGGGTGAAGATCTGGGTGATCACCGAATTCTTCAGGCCGAGGCGCGAATACAGCCGGTAGCGGAAGGCGATACCGCCCACCCAGGCACTGAGGTTGAGGTTGAAGGCATAGCAGACGAAGGTCACCGGCAGGATTTGCGATGCCGGCAGGCTGTGCCGCGTGTAGCGCTTACCCAGCAGGTCGAAGCTGGTGTAGACGAGATAGCTTCCCAGTGTCGCCAGTCCGGCGAGCAACAGCGTCTTCATGCTGTACGCGCGCAGGGTGGTGATCACTTCGTCCCAGTCGACCTTCTTCGCCAGGGCGACCAGCAGCACCACCACCATGATGAAGAACGCGTAGGTCAGAAGCTTCTTCGCGACCGGCCACCATCGATGGCGTTCGGCGAACGAAGGCTGGCGGGTTCCGCTGGATACGCTCATTGGCCGTCTCGCTGCAGATTGGCGACGGCGGGGGATTCCACCGTCGGAGGTTCGATGAGTGCGAGGCGAGGCGGGCTGGCCGGCAACTTGGCGATCATCGAGGGGAAATAGCGCAGGAAGTGGAAGATCAGGAACACCAGCGGTGCGCGCCAGAAGTAGCCGCGCACCATGCGCTCCAGGGGAACCGTCTTGCAGTGGTCCTGGATCAGCAGGTCGAGGCGCTCGTGCAGGTGCCGGTTGAACACAGGGTCGCGGACGATCACGTTGGCTTCCAGATTCAGCGACAGGCTCAGCGGGTCGAGGTTGCTGGAACCCACGGTGGACCAGTCGTGATCCGCCAACGCCACCTTGCCGTGCAGCGGACGCCGGCAGTATTCGAAGATCTGCACGCCGTCGCGCAGCAGGTAGTTGTAGAGCATCCGCGCGGCGAGCTTGGCGATCGGCATGTCCGGCTGGCCCTGCAGAATCAGGCGAACGCGCACGCCGCGGCGGGCCGCGTTGCGAATCTCGCGCAGCACGCGATAACCGGGGAAGAAGTAGGCGTTGGCGATCAGCAGGTGGCTGCGCGCCGAACGGATCGCCTCGAGGTAGTGCTCCTCGATGTCGTTGCGATGGTTCTCGTTGTCGCGGGTGACCAGCAGCACCCGGGCGTTGCCCCGGCTGTGGTTGTAGGTTCGCCCGATGGATTCCTGTACGCGGCGCTGCCACCAGCGCTTCGGATGCTCGCGGGGGGCGATGGTCTTCAGCGCGAAGCGATGGATGTCGTCGACCGCCGGGCCTTCGATCTCCACCGCATAGTCCTGTTTGGCTTCCGGGCCGAAGTCGGCAAGATGATCGGCGGAGTAGTTGATTCCGCCGATGAACGCGCGCTCACCGTCGATCACCACGATCTTGCGATGCAGGCGGCGGAACAGGTTGGTGCGCATGCCCAGGAACTTGGGCTGCGGGTCGAACAGGTGCAGGCGCACCCCAGCGGAGGTCAGGCCGGCGATGTAGTCCGGGGTGAGGTCCGCGCAGCCGTAGCCGTCCAGGGTGATGTCGACGCGCACGCCGCGTTGGGCGGCGTCGATCAGCACGTCGCGCAACTCGTTGCCGACCTTGTCCTGATAGACGATGAAGGTCTCCAGCAGGACTTCCTTTTTCGCCTGACGAATCATCTCGAACACGCGTGGGAAGAATTCCTCACCGTTTTCCAGCAACTGCAGGCGGTTTCCATCACGCCAGCTGAATTTCATAGGTGGATCTCCACGGCCAGGGGTACATGGTCTGACAAGTGCGACCAGGGCCGGTTCGACAGAACCTGCGGGTTGCGCGTGGTGGCGTTGCGCACGTAGACGCGGTCCAGGCGTAGCAGCGGCCAATGCGCCGGGAAGCTCCGGGCAACGATGCCGTGCGCCTGGGCGAAGGCCTCGTGCATGTTCGCGCCGCGCTCCAGCACCGGGCTGGCCTTCAACCGCCAGTCGTTGAAGTCGCCGGCCACCACCACCGGCGCATCCGGTGGCAGGCTGGAGATCAGTTCGCAGAGCAGGCCCAGCTGCTGCTGGCGGTGCGCCTCGCGCAGGCCGAGGTGAACGCAGATGGCGTGGAAGGCGTCGTGACCGGGCACCTGCAGCTCGCAGTGCAGCAGGCCGCGACGCTCCGGCCCGCTGATGGATACGTCGAGGTTCTGGTAGCGCAGGATCGGAAACTTGGAGAGCAGCGCGTTGCCGTGGTCGCCATCCTGGTAGACCGCGTTGCGGCCATAGGCGAAGTCGCTCCACATGCTGTCGGCGAGAAACTCGTACTGCGAGGTGGCCGGCCAGTCGGGAAACCGCAGCGCGTGCTTCTCATGGGTGCCGTGGACTTCCTGCAGGAACACGATGTCGGCGGAAATGCTGCGCACCGCATCGCGCAGCTCGGGCAGGATGAAGCGCCGGTTGAACAGCGTGAAACCCTTGTGCGTGTTCACCGTCAGCACCTTCAGCGAATGCACCGAACTCGCCAGGTGCGCATCCAGTTGAGAGCTTTGCAAATTCAAATCCGAACTCCTTGGCGTCTTTGCCGGTGCGGGGCGCTCAGTGGGCCTGGGCCACACCGAGCAGCACGGTGCTCTGGGCGCGATCACTGAACGTGCTGGCGATGTTGCCGAGCGACACCACGCCAACCAGACGCTTCTCGCGATTGAGGACCGGCAGACGGCGCATCTGGTTGTGCGCCATGTTGCGGGCGACCTGCTGCACGTCCTCGTCATCGAAGCAGTAGCGCACCCCCGAGCTCATGATCCGGCGTACCGGCGTGTCAGCGCCGAGACCCTGGGCGACGGCGCGCAGGGTGATGTCGCGGTCGGTGACCATGCCCACGAGGCGGCCGTTCTCATGAACCAGAAGGGCGCCGGTGTCGATCCTCGCCATCAGCGTCGCCGCATCGCGAATGCTCTGATCCGGACGCAGCGTCTGCACGTTGCGGGTCATGATCTGATTGATCTTCATGGGCTGGCTCCTTTGCGAAAAACCGGCGCTGCAGCCGCAAGGCCGCAGGCTGCGCCCGCAATGGGCGCCTAGTTATTCCGACTGATCAGGAGGAAGAGGGTTCCGGCACGAGACGTGCCAGAAGGCGATGACGGGGAGGAGCGGCGTTTCGGCGATGAGGATCAGCGCCGCCGAACGTGAATCAGGCCAGGCCTTCGCGTGCGGCCACGCTGGTGCCGTCGCGCGACCACGACTGCATGACGAAATCCGGCTCGAGATGGGTCATCAGGCACTCCATCTGCAAGGCTTCGCCCAGCAGCCGGTGCACCTGGTCGCCCACCAGCGGGCAGCCGTCGATGGGATGCCGCCAGTGGCAGGCGACGAGAATTCCGTCCTCGGTGAGCGACGAGCGCATGCACTCGGCCAGGGCCAGAAGATCGTCCTGCGCCAGGTAGTAGCCGACCTCGCTGAGGACGATCAGGTCGAAACGCTGCTCCGGCCACCCCTGGGGCAGGCGCATCTGCTCGACGCGGGCGTGGGGAAACCCTTCCAGACGCTGGCGCGCCAGCCGGACGGCGGCGGCCGAGGTATCGCCGCAGAGCAGGCTGTCGCAGCGCTCGGCCAGTTCCGCGCTCAGTTCGCCATTGGCGCAGCCGGGCTCGAAGGCCGCGGTGAAGCGGTCGCGGGGCAGGGCGGCCAGGGTCAGGGCGCGCTTGCGACGCTCGTACCAGCGCTGGCGAAACGCCCAGGGATCATCGTTGCCGGCGAACAGTTCATCAAAATAGGCATCGCCCACGCTCATAGGAAGAACACCTCGAAGGGTCGCAACAGGCGCTCGAGCGCATGCGCGTCCAGCACCGGTGGCAGATGAATGTCGGGATCGCCCTCCAACTGGCTGGCGTGCGCCTGCATGGCCTGGCGTTTGCGCGCGAGCATGGCCTCGTCGATGACCAGCTTGCGGGCGCGTTGCCAGGGCAGGCGTGGGTCCTCCGGGTCCGCCCAGTGCCAGGCCCAGATAGGTACTTCCACAAGGCGGGCACCTGCCGCGCTCGCAGCCGCCGCCGCGGCGCGACCGACCGCTTCGTGGTCGCAGTGGCCGTCCTCGCGCCAGGTGGCGAAAACCACGTCGCCCGGCTGCAAGGCCCCGGCGATGAGGGCTCGCAGCTTGTCTTCCCGGGAGGCCACGGCGCTGTCGGGCAACGCGGCGCGAATCCACGGCAGTGCGTCGACATCGATCTGCAGCCGACGCAACGCCTCGGCGCTTTCCAGCGGGCGGGCCTGGACCAGCCGTTCCACCGGCCAGCGCCGCGAACCGGGATGGCTGGCATCGCCGTCGGTGACGGAAATCAGCAGCAGCGAATTGCCGGCGCGCGACAGCGCCTGCAACAGGCCGCCGCACCCCAGCACCTCGTCGTCCGGATGCGGCGCGACGATCACCGCGCGACTGCCGGTCGGGACCAGGTGCTGCAGGTCGATTTCTTCCAATTCCGCCAGGTGCCGGGACCCGGCCCAGGCCTCGATCGAGGTGCCGCTGCCGACGATGGGATTGGCCTTCATAGCAGCCAACTGCCCGCCGGATCCCTCACCACCAGTTCGCCGAGTGCGGCCAGGTCACGTTCGGCATGGCTCTGGCGCAGAAATACCGGCAGATCGGTGGCCAGCCGGGCGTAGCGCCGGTTCAGGCACAGCGGCGCAGCGCCGAGCGCGCGGCCGACGTGCCGCAGCAGCGATTCCGCGGCGTCCTCGCACACGGCACGGGAACGGCGGACCGCCAATTCGGCACTGGCGTTGGGGTTGCGATCGATCCACTCGGCGCAGTCGCGCAGCAGCGCGGCGCTGGCCTGCAAGGCCGCGTCCACCGCGCCCAGGTGGGCCAGGGTGTGCGGCTCGCCGCGACGCCCCTGGCCGCGCAGGTACTCCGCCAGGGCCTGAGCAGCACCGTGCCAGCAGGCCGCGATGCCGCCACCGCCCTGCCAGAATCCGGGACGACGAAGGTAATCGCCCGGCCCGCCGACGAGCACGCCGTGGGCACGGCGGAAACTGACCTCGACGCTCTGCGTGGCGCCCATGCCGATCGCCTGCCAGCTAGCGCTGTTGGTGCTGATGCCAGGCTGGTCCATCTTCACCGCCACCAACTGCTGCTCGCCGTTGGCGTTCCAGGCGGTGAGCAGGCCGTGGGTGAGCTGGTCGGCACCCGAGCACCAGGCCTTAGTGCCGTCCAGGCGCACTTCGCCGCCGGACTCGGCAACGATGCGCACCTTGGCCTGCGGCGGTTCGGCCGCCCACATGCCCCACAGCGAATCTTCCTCCGGTGCCGGCGCGCCTAGCTCGGCCATCACCGCCAACGCGTCGGTGTGGCCTTCGTAGAGCTTGCACAGGTTGAGGTCATGGCTGGCGACGCAGGAGAGCGCGCGCCAGCGTTGAAGGGTCTGCCCGGAACCGGGCAGAGGGAGATCGTCCAGGCCGGCGAGGCGCAGCTCGCGCAGACAGGCGATCAACTCGCCCAGCCCCGCGTGGCCATCCTCGCGGCCGTTCAGCCATTCGCCCAGCGCTGCGGGCAACAGAGCCCGTTCATTCACTCCGACTTCACCTTCTGCAGTTCGAAGAGCAACAGCGAGCGGCCGGTGATGCCGTACTCGGTGTCGAACTCGAAGAGTTCCTCACCGCTGGCGTCCGCGCGGTTGGTATCCACCAGGCAGGTCCAGTGCTCGCCCTCGGGCACCGCTGGCAGGCGGAAATTCACCACGTCGAAGTGCGAGTTGAAGATCAGCAGCAGGGTGACGTCGGCACCGGCGCGGCGAATGCCGGTCGGCTGGGCGCGGCCGTCGAGCAGCATGCCGAGGCATTTGCCGTGCGGATCGTGCCATTGCTCGACGGTCATTTCCTCGCCATTCGGCGCGACCCAGGTGACGTCCTTGACGCCCAGTTCCTCGTTGTAGGCGCCGACCAGGAAACGCCCTCGACGCAGCATCGGGTACTTCAGGCGCAGCTGAATGGCCTGACGAACGAAGGCGAGCAGGGCTTCGCCGTCTTCGTCGAGGTTCCAGTCGATCCAGCCGATCTCGCTGTCCTGGCAGTAGGCATTGTTGTTGCCATGCTGGGTCCGGGCGAATTCGTCACCGGCGACCAGCATCGGCGTGCCTTGCGAGAACAGCAGGGTGGCCATGAAGTTGCGCATCTGGCGCAGCCGCAGTGCGCGGATTTCCGGATCGTCGGTGGGGCCTTCGACGCCGTGGTTCCAGGACAGGTTGTTGTTGCTGCCGTCCTGGTTGTTCTCGTCGTTGTCCTCGTTGTGCTTGTCGTTGTACGACACCAGGTCGTGCAGCGTGAAGCCATCGTGGGCGGTGATGAAGTTGACCGAGGCGAATGGCCGGCGCCCGCGCTGGTTGTACATGTCGCCGGAGGCGGTGATGCGCTTGGCAAATTCGGAGAGCTTGTCTTCGTCGCCTTTCCAGAACGAGCGCACGGTATCGCGGAAGCGGTCGTTCCACTCCATCCAGCCCGGCGGGAAGCCGCCCACCTGATAGCCGCCGGGGCCGCAATCCCAGGGCTCGGCGATCAGCTTGGTCTGGCTCAGCAGCGGGTCCTGGCGACAGGCGACCAGGAAGCCGTGGCGCTCGTCGAAGCCGTCGTGCTCGCGCCCCAGAATGGTCGCCAGGTCGAAGCGGAAACCGTCCACGTGCATTTCACCGGCCCAGTAGCGCAACGAGTCGGTGACCATCTGCAGTACGCAGGGGTGCGAGAGGTCTAGGGTGTTGCCGGTGCCCGAATCGTTGATGTAGTAGCGCTTGTCGTCCGGCATCAGGCGGTAGTAGCTGGCGTTGTCGATACCACGCATCGACAGCGTCGGGCCGAGCTCGTTGCCCTCGGCGGTGTGGTTGTAGACCACGTCGAGGATCACTTCGAGGCCGGCATCGTGGAGGTGCGCGACCATCTGCTTGAACTCGCTGATGCTGCTGCCCGCCAGATACTTCGCATGCGGCGCGAAGAACGCGATGCTGTTGTAGCCCCAGTAGTTGGACATGCCTTTTTCGAGAAGATGCTGGTCCTGCACGAAACCGTGGATCGGCAGCAGCTCCACCGAGGACACGCCGAGCTTGCGGATGTACTTGATCACCGACTCGTGCATCAGCCCGGCGAAGGTACCCTGGAGGTTTTCCGGCACGTCCGGGTGACGCTTGGTGAAGCCTCGAACGTGGGTTTCGTAGACGATGGTATGGTCCCACGGCACCCGCACCGGGCGGTCGTCGCCCCAGGTGAAGGCGGGGTCGACCACCTTGCACTTAGGCACGAAGGGCGCGCTGTCGCGCTCGTCGAAGCTGAGGTCTCCATCCTTGTGGCCGATGGTGTAGCCAAACAGCGACTCCGACCATTTCAGCTCGCCGATGAGCTGCTTGGCGTAGGGGTCGATGAGCAATTTGTTGGGGTTGAAACGGTGGCCTTCGCTCGGCGCGTAGGGGCCGTGCACGCGGTAGCCGTAGATCTGGCCGGGATGCGCATCCGGCAGATAACCGTGCCAGATCTCGTCGGTGTATTCGGGCAGTTCGATGCGTTCGAGTTCCACCTCGCCGGCTTCGTCGAACAGGCAGAGCTCGACCTTGGTGGCGTGCGCGGAAAAGATCGCGAAATTCACGCCCAATCCATCCCAGGTCGCGCCGAGAGGATGGGGCAACCCCTCGCGTATTCGCGAGGGGCTGGTCACGGATGCAGCGGCTTTACGCTCAGTACTCATGCTTTCTCCTATGCGCAATGGCAAGCGCACTGCAAAGGACGTTCAGGCTTTTGGCGCGGTTGGCTTGGCAGCCGGTTTGGAAGCGGCGGACTTCGGCGCAGCCGGTTTGGACTCATTCGGCGCGCTCGACTTGGGCTCGGCCGGTTTGCGCGGCTTCTTCACCAAGGCAGGCTTGTCGCTGGCGCCGGCAGCGGGTGCGGCCGCTGCGGGTTCCGGTGCCGCCTTCGGCTTGCTTGCCTTGCGCGGCTTGGCCGGCGCCTTGGCCTTGCTCGCGGGCAGCGACTCGGCGGCGGCCAGCTTGCGGGCCATCTCCCAGTGCCGCTCCTCCTGACCGTCTGGGCGGCCTTCGGACTCCCAGATCTGGTAGGCGAATTCGCGTATACGCTCGTCTTTAGCACTCATTTTGAAGTCTCCATGTTTTACGTTGGTTCAGATCGCAAAATGCCTAGCGGAAACGTAGCCAGGACCTCGGCAAGCCGCACCTGCTCGTTGTGTGTGACTGCGCCACCGCCAAAAAGTCCCCTCAGCCCCTGATTCGCCAGACTTTCAGGCAGTTGCACGTAGGTATCGCCCCAGCTATCGGGCGCGATGGCCGGATTATCACCACCTCCGAGCAGCGTGAACGTCAGCCGCGGCACTATGACCACGACGCTCCTCCCTTCATGGCGGCGAGCGAACGCGAGAACGCGCTCCGCCTGTTCGCCATGCACTTCCAGCGGCAGGTAATCACCTGCCGTGAACAGTTCCGGCAGCTCCGCACGCAGCTGCAACGTCTGGGCGATCAGCCACTGTTTGATACGTCCGTCGCGCCAGCTGGCGATCAGTTCGCCGGGACTCCGCTCAGCGAGATCCCGCTCGGCGGCGAGCGCCTCGCGGCGGGCGGCGAAGTCGACCGGACGGCGGTTGTCCGGGTCGACCAGGCTGAAGTCCCAGAACTCGGCGCCCTGGTACAGGTCGGGCACGCCGGGCGCGGTCATCCGCAGCAAGGTCTGGACCAGACCGTTGAGCGCGCCGGCCGGGGCGATTCTCATCGCGGCCGCGGCGATCTCGCGACGCAGCTGCGCGCCTTCGTCCTGCTGCAACAGACGCTCCAGATAGGCGCGGCAGGCGCTTTCGTACGCCTCGTTGGGCGCGCTCCAGGTGCTGCGCAGCTTGGCTTCGCGGACGGCCTTCTCCTGCCACTGGCCGATCCGCCCTGCGTACTCCTGCATGCCGGCGGCGTCGTCGGGATCGAGGTCCAGCGGCCAGCTGCCGAGCAGGATCTGCATCAGCATCAGCTCGTCACCGGGCGACGGCGCGACGCCATCGGCGAGGTCCGCGCGCAGCGGTGCGGCCATTTCCAGCCAGCGGTCCACCTGCTCGGCGAACCAGGACGCACGCTCGCTGAGCACGGTGATCCGCGCCCGGGTGTCCTCGCCCCGTTTGTGGTCGTGGGTAGCGGTGGTCAGCAGGTTGCGCGGAAACGCCTCGGCACGCTCCAGCGCGGCGGCGTGGAAGGCCTGCGGCGGGGCGCTGAACAGCTGCGGGTCGAAGCCGACGTCGTTGCGCGAGAGCAGCACGGCGCTGCGGTAGCAGGCGGTGTCTTCCACCGCCTTGGCCGCCGCCGGCGAGGTGAGCTGCTGGAAGCGCACGCAGGCCTGCTTGCGGGCGGCCCGGATTGGCCCCGGCGGCACGTCGCGCAGCGGTTCGCCGCCGAGCCAGCGCTCCAGGTGCGCGAGCAGCGGCCAGTCGGCCTCACCGAGCGTGGTGCGCGCACCTTCCAGCGCCTGCTGGAAGAACGGCTCGTCCGACTCGCGGCGGCCGGTGGCGCCGATGTAGGTGCGGTATACCGGGAAATGCACGATCAGTTCGAGCAGCGCGCGGCGGATCGCGCCGAGCGTGAGGTCGCGGGTCATCAGGTCGCCACGGGCGACCTGCAGCAGCAGCTGCGCGACGGTCTCGTAGTCGCCGGCCAGGGAACCGGTGACGACCAGTTGCTTGGCGGCGCGCACTTCCTCCATGAAATCCGCCGTGCGCTCGCTGACCCGGCTCCACAGTTCGCCGAGCACCGCCTCGCCAGCCGGGTCGTGCTGCAGCAGCGACACCTGGTTCATGAATTCGTAGCCGGTGGTGCCGTCCACGCCCCAGTCGCGTTGCAACTGCTCCTCGGGGCCGAGGATCTTCTCGACGTAGATCGGGAAGTGCTCCAGGGCGGTCTCTGACGAGCGCCCGGCGATCAGCCGTTCGACACGCCGACGCAGCTGGCGACAGTAGCCGCGCGGATTGGCCAGGCCGTCGACATGGTCGATGCGCAGGCCGTCGATCTGCCCGTTGGCGACGAGCTCGAAGATTTTCGCGTGGGTTTCCTCGAACACCACCGGCCGCTCGACGCGCAGGCCGCCGAGCTCGTTGATGTCGAAGAAGCGCCGCCAGTTGATGTCGTCGCCGGCCGTGCGCCAGCTCGCCAGGCGGTAGTGCTGGCGTTCGAGCAGGGCATGCAAGCGCTGGAAGCCGTCTGGCTGGGTGGCGTCGAAGCGCGCCAGCATGCGCTGGATATCCTCGGCGGCATCGCCCCGGCTCGCGGCCTCGGCCAGTTCGGCGCGCAGTTCCTTGGCGCACTGGTAGGGATTTTCCTGCTCGCGCAGGGTGGCGAAGCGTTCACCGAGCGAGATCAACTCGGGGTTACCGCTGCCGCTGAGCAGCTCGACATAGCTGGGCGGGCTGATCGGGAAGCGGTGCTCGTAGTGCTCCGCGTAGAACGCGCCGCTCGCGGCGTCGAACCGGACGACGATCTCGCCGGCCTGCAGCACCTCGCCGTAGTCGGAGCGCAGGAAGGGCACAAGCAACTGTCCTTCCAGCAAGGGGTCGGGCGAATTCCACTGGATGTCGAAGAACTGCGCGTAGGGGCTGCGGGTGCCCCACTCGAGCACGTCGAGCCACCAGGGGTTGTTCGAGCCGCCCACGGCCATGTGGTTGGACACGATGTCGAGGATCAGCCCCATGCCGCGCTCGCGCAGCGCCGCGACCAGGCGGTGCAGCGCGGCTTCGCCGCCGAGTTCCGGGTTGATCGCGGTGGGGTCGACGACGTCGTAGCCGTGCATCGAACCGGGGCGGGCTGTAAGCAGGGGCGAGGCATAAAGGTGGCTGATGCCGAGGCTGGCAAAGTAGTCGACCAGCGGGACGGCATCGTCCAACGTGAAGCCTTTATGGAACTGCAAGCGCAGCGTGGCGCTGAGTGGCTTCATCTAGTTTTGCTCCGTTTGGTGGCGGGCCTTGTCGAGAACCAGCAGGCGCTGGCGGGGTAGCGGGGCGTCGAGCAGGTCGGCGCAGTCGCCTTCCCAGCGGCGTCGCCAGTTCGGGTGTTCGTCGATGGTGCCGGGGAGGTTGGGTTGCTCTTCCAGGCCGAGTACGTCCTCCATCGGCAGCAACGCCAGCGGCGCGGGCGTCAGGCCGATGAAGGCGGCCGCGGCGTCACCCAGCGCGGGGGACTGCGCGGTGACGTCGGCGGGCAGATCGCAGGCGCGCGCGAGGGCAGTGCGCAACCCCTCGCGCTCACGCTCGCGGGCGCGCCGCTGTTCGTCGATCTTGTCCTCGGCGAGCCCTTCGATGCGGGCGCGCCATTCGATGTCGCCGCCTTTCCACCACGCCGGGATCGGCGGCAGGTCGTGGGTACTGGTGGTGGCGATAGAGGTCTCCGGCCATTCCTGCGGGGCGAAGAAACGCTGGGCGTGGTCCTGCTCGAACAGCAGCACGCGCATGCCGAGGATGCCGCGCGCGGCCAGGCGCTCGCGCAGGCCTTCGGGCACGGTGCCGAGGTCTTCACCGAGGACGATGGCATGGTGGCGCACCGATTCCAGGGCCAGCAGGCGCAGCAGGTCCTCTTCCGGGTAATGCAGGTAAGCGCCCTGATCGGAGCTGGCGCCGGCCGGCATCACCCACAGGCGATGCAGCCCCATGACATGGTCGATGCGCATGCCGCCAGCGTGGGCGAGGTTCGCCCGCAGCATCTCGATGAAGGCGGAGAATCCGTGCGCCTTCAGCCCCCAGGGCGAGAAAGCGGAGATGCCCCAGCTCTGCCCGGAGCGGTTGAGGATGTCCGGCGGCGCGCCGACGGTGAGCTGCGACAGCAGTTGCGCCTGCCGGCTCCAGGCCTGGCTGCCGCCGCCATCCGCGCCGACGGCGAGGTCGCTGATCAGGCCGATGTGCATGCCGGCGGAGCGCGCGGCGGTCTGCGTGCGGTCCAGGCCGCGGTCGATCAGCCACTGGCAGAACGCGTGGTAGCTGATTTCCTCGGCGTGCTCGCGGGCGAAGTCGCTGACAGCGGCACTGTGCGGGTTGCGGTACTCCTGCGGCCAGTGACGCCAGTCCCAGATGTCGCCTTCGCGGATGTGGAAGGCGTGCAGCGCCTCGAAGCGGCAGTGGTTTTCCAGCGCCTCGCCGGCGTGCCGGCGGAAGCTGGCGAAGTCTTCCGCCAGGGGATTTCCGCCGGTGCGGAAATCCTCGTAGAGCGCCCGCAAGAGGCGCTGCTTGGCGGCGGCAGCGGCGGGCCAGTCGATCAGTTCGAGCTGCTCCAGGCGCTGCATTTCAGCTTCCAGCCCGGCCGACTCTATCGCCTGGCGTACCGCTCGCTCGCCGAGGATGCTGCCCGGCGCGCTGTAGAGCACGTTGTTGAACAGGCGACTCGACGGCGAATAGGGGCTGTAGCGGTTGCTGTCGGCGCTGAACATGGCATGCACCGGGCTGATGCCCAGCGCGTCGGCACCATGCGCGGCAGCCGAGCGGGCGAGGACTTCAAGCGCCTGGGTATCGCCAATTCCGCCGTCGCCGGCGCGGCGCAGGGAATACAGCTGCACGCCGATGCCCCAGGCACGCGGATGACGGCTTCCCGTGGCATCGCTCATGTTGAAGCAGCGCTGCGGCGCTACGGCCAGCACGCACTGTTCACCGGCGAAACGCAGCGTGTGATAGCCGATTTCGTCCAGCGCCGGCAGCCAGCCGTGATCGCTCAGGTGCAGGGCGAGGCGCCCGCCATTCTCCAGCTCGACCTCGCACAAGGCGTTGGGCGAAAAATAGTGGGACAGGTCGAGCCACTGGCCCCGATCGACGGTGAGCAGCGGCGGCAGGTTGCCCGAGCCGAGGATGCGGCGGAGTTTTTCGAGGCTGTCGAGCACCTGCTCGTCGTCCTCGGCGGGCAACTCGAGCCCGCCCAGCACCGAACGCAGGACCTCGTCGGTCACGGTCTGCGCACGGCCGTCGGCATCCACCCAGTCGATCGCCACGCCGGCGGCGCGGGCCAGTTTGTGAAGCAGGGCACTCATGTTCGGTTCTCCCAGAAGACCAAGGCCGCGAGACCTTGCAGTTGTCCCTTTGCGCGTGCGTCGAAGGCGCCATCGACGCTCTCGTGGATCGGCTCGAAAGCGGCGCTGGAATCCGCCAGCGACAGCGCCTCAGCGCCCAGGTTGAGCTCGATGCGCAACACCCGCTCACCCAGCTGCCAGCGCGCGACCACGGCCTTGTCGCCGACCACCTCGGCACCGAGCATCTTCGCCTGCGCCAGGTTAGGGACGATCTGCGCATGCCGCAGCGCGAGCAACGACTTGTACAGCGCATGCCACTCGGCATGCTCGGATTCCCCGACTGCGGCGAAATCGGGACGGGACGCCTCGAAGGTGCTTTCGGCGTTGGGATCGGGGATCAGCGCGCGCTTGCGTTCGTCGTTGAATTCCGCGAACTCGGAAAACTCGCCACGGCGTCCTTCACGCACCGCCTCGGCCAGTTCGCCGTGATGATCGGTGAAGAACAGGAAGGGCTGTTTCGCGCCCCATTCCTCGCCCATGAACAGCATCGGGATCATTGGCGAGAGCAACAGCACGGCGGTAGCCGCGCGCAGTGCACGAGGTTCTTCCACCAGGCCGACCAGACGGTCGCCGAAGGCACGGTTGCCGGTCTGGTCGTGGTTCTGCAGGAACAGCACGAAGGCCGTTGGCGACAGGTGCCCGCTGGGCTCGCCGCGCGACTTGCCGTGGCGGTTGGCATTGCCCTGGTAGATGAAGCCCTGGCCGAGGCAGCGGGCCAGCTTGGTGGTGGCGTCGCTGGCGTAGTCGGCGTAGTAACCCTGGTGCTCGCCGGTGAGCAGCACGTGCAGAACGTTATGCCCGTCGTCGTTCCACTGCGCCTCGAAAGCGTTCTCCAGCAGGCTGGAGGCGTTGTTCTCGTTTTCCAGCACCAGGTGCACATGGCGGCCGGGTTGCAGCGAGGCGCGCACGCGCTCGGACAACTCGACGAGGAAGTCACGCTCGGAGATCGCATGCACGGCGTCTAGGCGCAGGCCGTCGAAGCGGTAGTCGTTCACCCACATCAGCGCGTTGTCGATGAAAAAGTCGCGCACCTCGCGGCGGCGGAAGTCGATGGCGTCGCCCCACGGCGTATGCAGGTCGTGGTTGAAGAAGTCCTTGGCGTAGGCGCCGAGGTAGTTGCCGTCCGGGCCGAAGTGGTTGTAGACGACATCCAGAAAGACCATCAGGCCGAGCCCGTGGGCCGTGTCGATCAGGTGCTTGAGCTCTTCCGGCGTGCCGTAGGAGGCCTCGGGTGCGTAGGGCAGGACGCCGTCATAGCCCCAGTTGCGCGCGCCGGGGAACTCGTTGAGCGGCATCAGCTCGATCGCGGTGACGCCCAGCTCGAGCAGACGCGGCAGGTGCTTCTCGACGCCGGCGTAACCGCCCAGCAGTCCCACATGGAGTTCGTAGAGCACCGTCTCGCGCCAGGGGCGACCCAGCCAGTCGGTGGATTGCCAGGCATAGGCCTGCGGGTCGACCACCACGCTAGGCGAATGGACGTCACCCGATTGCGCCCGCGACGCGGGATCGGGCACCAGCAGGTCGTCATCGATGCGGTACTGGTAGCGCGTACCGGCACCCGCCGGAACCTCGGCGACGAACCAGCCACCGGCGGATTTCTCCAGCGGATGACGATGCCCGCCGTCCAGTTCGACGGCCACGCTGCGGGCGTCCGGTGCCCAGAGGGAAAAGCGGGTTTTGCCTTGTTCGAGCAACACGGCGCCGTGCCGCCCGCTGTCGATCACTTCGGGAGCCATTGCATTTTCGCCTTACCGGCGATGGCGGTAGCCAACGGTTTCAGCGTATCGACGCATCCACAGGTGCTACCGGAATGCCGGAGATGGTGGTTTCAGTTGACCGCTGCGGCCTCGCTACGACCTTCCAACAACTGTTCGTAGAGGTGGGCGTAAGGAGCGATCGACTGATGCCAGTAGAAGGGGGATGCCATGGCGCGACAGCGCATGGCATTGAGCAGCCCGGGTTGGGCGAAGACATGCAGCGCGCGCTGTACTGCCTCCTGATAGCTATGGATGGTCGATCCGTTGAACAGGAAACCGGTGACGCCGTCCTCGATGCTGTCGGCGAGTCCGCCGGTGCGCCGCGCGACCGGCAGCGAACCGAAGCGTTGCGCATACATCTGGCTGAGGCCGCAGGGCTCGTAGCGAGAGGGCATCAGCAGGAAGTCGCTCCCGGCGAACATGCGGCGGGCGTCGGTTTCGTTGAAACCGATGTGCACGCCGATCTGTCCTGGATAACGCCGACCCAAATCGCGCATGGCGTTCTCGATGTGCGGCTCGCCGCGGCCAATGATGGCGATCTGGCCACCGGCGGCGACGATGTCGTGGGCGACTTCCAGGGTGAGGTCGAGACCTTTCTGATAGACCAGGCGCGAAACCACGGCGAACAACGGGCCGGAGGAGGGCTGCAGACCGAACAGGTCGCGCACGTGCTGCGCGTTGACCGCCTTGCCTTTCCAATCGTGGAGGGCGAAGCGCTGAACCAGGTGCGGATCGGTTTCCGGCTCCCAGCTCTCGTCGATGCCATTGATGATGCCGCTGAGGCGACCGGAACGCGCGGTGCTGGCGAGGAAGCCTTCGAGCCCGCAACCGAATTCGGGGGTGGTGATTTCCTGGGCGTAGGTGGCGCTGACCGTCGTCACGTGGCTGGCGTAAGCGATGCCGGCCTTGAGCATGGACAGGCGACCGTGGAATTCCATGCGTTCCGGGGTGCAGGCCGAGGCGGGGATGTCCAGCTCCGGGGTGCACTCGAACGGCAGTGTCCCCTGGTACGCGAGGTTATGGATGGTGAAGACGCTGGGGGTCTTCTGGCCACGCCAGTGCATGTAGGCCGGGGCCAATCCGGCGGGCCAGTCATTGGCATGCACCAGATCGGGGCACCAGCGAATACCTGCTGCACCAGCGGCAAACTCTGCGGCGGCCAGGCCCAGGCGAGCGAAGCGGATGTGGTTGTCCGGCCAGTCGCGGCCGTTGTTGTCGCCATAGGGGCTGCCGTCGCGGTCGTACAGCTCCGGGCAGAGCAATACGTAGATGATCAGACCATCGTCCAGATCGATCCGGCCGATCTTGCTCGGCGGCAGGGCGGCATGCCCACTGACCTCGCCGATTACCCGAATGGTATGGCCGCTGTTGATCACTTGGGGGTAGCCCGGAATCAGAACGCGAACATCGTGAAGGTTCGACAAAGCCCGAGGTAGAGCGGCGGAAACGTCGCCCAGGCCACCCGTCTTGACGAGGTCGGCGAGTTCCGAAGTAACGAAGAGCACTTTCTTCTTGCTGTCCTGAATGCTACGGACCTCAAGTGTAGGTCGGATAACCATAGGCACACCGGCCGTCCTGGCCATGCTTCTAAACACCGTTTTCAATGCCGCGTCACCCATGTGTAGCCCTCCGATGAAATCCAGCAGCGACCTGGCAGGGTCGCATTCCCCAACTACGAAACACGCAACCTTCATCGCAGCGATGCAAGAATCGCAGCAGGTCCGGGTTCGGCAACACTATTAGAATGACTGCGAAAATCAGAATTGACCGTGACGCCAGCTGTTATCGGTGCGTTGCACGGCCTAGTTATCCTGACCCCGGACAGCAATCTTTAGTTCTGCGCGGAAGCATCAATTTCGCGGAATAAGGAGTTACTCGCGCGCCAATCTGAAATGGCCTCGCTAAACCCCTAGGACGCCAGCATGAAAAACACGCGAGAAAAAACGTTATCTATCTGAATTTCAACGCTGTTTTTTAACATCAGAACACGTCCCTTAAGCACCCTACCGCCGGTCGGCTTGTTACGCCGGGAGCGGACCTCGATCTCGGTCGCCCGGCAGCCTGTTCGAAGGCGGCTACATGCGTTGTAAAACACCGTTACACCCTTTGGCGCATGGTCTTTAATGCTCTGCGACGAACCGACGCAGTTAATACTGCCCTCAAGAGCAAACTAAAGCGCGACTTGCCCCGTCACAACTAAGCCTACGTCGATCGCCCTCGAGGCGTTCCGTCCAGCGGTACGACAGATACCGCCACGTTCCGACCTGTAGGCGACCCTGCCTACCGTGCCCGAGAGGATTGCAATGTTTGGCCTGGACGCTCTGGAACTGGCTCGTATCCAGTTCGCCTTCACCATCTCCTTCCACATCATCTTCCCGGCGTTCAGCATCGGCCTGGCCAGCTACCTAGCGGTGCTCGAAGGCCTGTGGCTGCGTACATGCGACGAAAGCTACCGACAGCTTTACCGGTTCTGGTTACAGATATTCGCGGTCACCTTCGCCATGGGCGTGGTCTCCGGCGTGGTCATGAGCTACCAGTTCGGCACCAACTGGGCGGGACTCTCGGAGAAGGCCGGCAGCATCATGGGCCCGTTGCTCACCTACGAGGTGCTCACCGCGTTTTTTCTCGAGGCCGGCTTCCTCGGCATCATGCTGTTCGGCTGGAACAAGGTTGGGCGCGGGCTGCACTTCTTCGCAACGCTGATGGTGGCCATCGGTACGCTCATCTCGACCTTCTGGATTCTCTCGTCCAACAGCTGGATGCACACGCCGCAGGGCTACGCGATCGTCAACGGCATCTTCGAGCCGGCGGACTGGTGGCAGATCGTTTTCAACCCATCGTTTCCCTATCGCTTGGCGCACATGGCGATAGCGGCGTTCATCGCCACCGCCTTCATCGTCGGCGCCACCGGCGCCTGGCACCTGCTCAAGGGCAATCGCGAACCCGGTATCCGGCGGATGTTCTCGATGGCCATGTGGATGGCACTGATCGTGGCGCCCGTGCAGGCCGTGGTAGGAGACTTTCATGGCCTGAATACGCTCAAGCACCAGCCCGCGAAGATCGCCGCCATAGAGGGACACTGGGAAACCGAGCGCGGAATCCCCCTGCTGCTGTTCGGCATTCCCGATATGGAAGCCGAGACCACGCATTTCGCACTCGGCGTTCCGCGCCTCGGCAGCCTGATCCTCGCCCACGACTGGGACGGCGAAATCAAGGGACTGAAGGCCTGGCCGAAGGAAGACCGGCCGAATTCGCTGATCGTGTTCTGGAGCTTTCGCGTCATGGTCGGGCTGGGCCTGCTGATGATCCTCGCCGGCGTCTGGAGCGCCTACCTGAGATTACGCGGGCGACTGTACGAGTCGCGCTGGTTCCACCGCTTCGTGCTGTTGCTGGGCCCGGCCGGGACCATCGCGATTCTCGCCGGCTGGATAACCACCGAGGTCGGTCGTCAGCCGTGGGTGATCTACGGCCTGCTGCGCACCAGCGATGCGGTGTCCGGGCATGGAGCCAAGGAGATGGGCGTCAGCATGAGCCTGTTCTTCGTCGTCTACTTCCTGGTCTTCGGCGTCGGCATCACCTACCTGCTGCGCCTGATGCGCAAGGGACCGAAGCTGCTGGGCGACGCGCCGCCCGTGGAAGACGCCGGTCCTGGTCATTCGCGACAGCCGATGCGGCCGCTGTCCGGCGCAGAACCGGACATCGACGGCGACGAACGCCAGTCAGGCAAAGGAGACCGCGATGAGCATTGATCTTCCACTGGTATGGGCCGGCATCATCGCCTTCGGCATCTTCATGTACGTGGTCATGGACGGCTTCGACCTGGGCATCGGCATCCTTTTCCCGTTCATTCGCGAGGAAGAGAACCGCGACGTGATGATGAACACCGTGGCGCCGATCTGGGACGGCAACGAAACCTGGCTGGTGCTCGGCGGGGCAGGGCTGTTCGCCGCCTTTCCGCTGGCCTATTCGGTGGTGCTGACCGCGCTCTATCTGCCGTTGATACTCATGCTGGTGGCGCTGATCTTCCGCGGCGTGGCCTTCGAGTTCCGCTTCAAGGCCAAGCGCAGCAAGCATTGGTGGGACAAGGCCTTCATCGGCGGTTCGGTGCTGGCGACCTTCAGCCAGGGCGTGGTGCTGGGTGCCTTCATCGACGGCATTCCGGTCGAGGGGCGCAGCTTCGCGGGTGGGCCGCTGGACTGGCTGGCGCCGTTCCCGGTGTTCACCGGGCTGGCCCTGGTGGCCGGCTACGCGATGCTCGGTTGCGGCTGGCTGATCATGAAGACCAGCGGTGAGCTGCAGCAACGAATGTTCCGCCTGATGACCCCGCTGACCCTGGTACTGCTGGCGACCATCGCCATCGTCAGCCTGTGGACGCCGCTGGCGCACGACGCCATCGCCGAGCGCTGGTTCACCTTGCCCAACCTGTTCTACTTCCTGCCGGTGCCACTGCTGGTGGCGCTTACCGTGTTCGCGCTGGTCCGGGCAGTCATCCGGCACAGGGAGATACAGCCGTTCGTGCTGACCCTGGTGCTGATCTTCCTGGCCTACACGGGGCTGGCCATCAGCCTGTGGCCCAACATCGTGCCGCCGGACATCTCCATCTGGCAGGCGGCGGCACCGGCCAAAAGCCAGTCGTTCACCCTGGTCGGGGTGTTGATCCTGGTCCCGGTGATCCTCACCTACACCTTCTACAGCTACTGGGTCTTCCGCGGGAAGATCAACGTCGGCGAGGGCTATCACTGATGCCCGGCCGCCTGAAGCGACTGGCCTGGTTCGTCGGCCTGTGGTGCGCCGGGGTGCTGGCGGTGACGCTGATGGCCTACGGCATTCGGCTGGCGATGGGCATCGACTGAGAGCCAAGCGGCCGGCGTTGGGGTTAACATCGGCGTTCCGATTGACTGGAACGACATGCGATGAACCAGGATTCTTCCAACGCTTCGCGGCCCCTGCATTGGGAACTCGAGCGCATCGTCGGCGAGCTGCGCAGCGCGCGCATCGACTGGCGCAGCAGCCACGGCCGAGCCAACGACAAGCAATGCCGCGAATTGCCGTCCCGCGAGCGGGTCGCCCAGGTGATCGAGGCGATCAGCGGCGCGCTGTTCCCGATGCGACTAGGGCCGACCGATCTGCGCGAAGAAAGCGAGGATTTCTACGTCGGCCACACGCTGGACGTCGCGCTCAACGCGCTGCGCCTGGAAGTGCAGCGCGAGCTGCGCTACCAGGCCCGCCAGCAGGGACACGAAGCGATCAACGAAAGCGCCCGCGCGGTCGAACTGGTGCGCGAGTTCGCCGCCGCATTGCCGGCGCTGCGGCGCCTGCTCGACACCGACGTGCTGGCTGCCTATCAGGGCGACCCGGCGGCGCGCAGCGTCGACGAAGTGCTGGTCTGCTATCCCGGCATCCTCGCGATCATCCACCACCGTCTCGCCCATCACCTCTACAAGGCCGGGCTTACGCTGCTGGCGCGGATAGTCGCGGAGATCGCCCATTCGCTGACCGGCATAGACATCCACCCAGGCGCGCAGATCGGCCCGAGTTTCTTCATCGATCACGGCACGGGTGTGGTGATTGGCGAAACCGCGATCATCGGCCAGCGGGTACGCATCTATCAGGCCGTCACGCTGGGGGCCAAGCGCTTCCCCGCCGACGAATCCGGCAACCTGCAGAAGGGCCAGCCGCGCCACCCGATCGTCGAAGACGATGTGGTGATCTACGCGGGCGCGACGATCCTCGGGCGCATAACCATCGGCCAGGGCTCGACCATCGGTGGCAACGTCTGGCTGACCCGCAGCGTGCCGGCGGACAGCAACGTCACCCAGGCGAACCTGCAGAGCCAGGTAGGCGGCGATTGCTGAAGGACCTTATGTCCAAGCTAATTCTTTTTTAGTATTAGCATTTGTCGGTAAAATCTTTAAAAAGAATAAGCACGCCAGCATCCATCGCGCTGGCGAACTAGAACTCGATCCGCCACGGCGGGCTAAACGTGCGAGGAAAGGAAGCATCATGTTGAAGAAACTCTTGTTGGCGACTGCCCTGACGACCACTTTCGGCAGCGCCGCCGCGCTCGCCGACAGCCCGCCGTTGCTGAACGCGTCCTACGACGTGGCACGCGAACTCTTCACCGAAATCAACCCGTTGTTCATCAAGCACTGGAAAGAGCAGACCGGCGAAGAACTGAAGATCGATCAATCCTTCGCCGGCACTTCCCGGCAGGCGCAGGACATCATCCAGGGCAAGAAGGTCGACACCGTGACCTTCAATCAGGTCTCCGACGTGAACGTCCTCGCCGAACGCGGGCTGGTGAGCAAGGACTGGGCGTCGAAATTCCCCAACAACAGCTCGCCGTACTACAGCACCATCGGTTTCCTCGTGCGCAAGGGCAATCCGAAGAACATCAAGACCTGGGACGACCTGGTTCGTGACGATGTGAAACTGGTGTTCCCCAACCCGAAGACGTCCGGCAACGCGCGCTACACCTACCTGGGCGCCTGGCTCTACGCCAACGAGAAGTTCAAGGGTGACGATGCCAAGACCCGGCAGTTCGTCGGCAAGCTGCTGCACAACGTCGAGAGTTTTCCCACCGGCGGCCGTGGCGCCACCGTGGCGTTCGCGCAGAACGGGCAGGGCGATGTGCTGCTGACCTTCGAGTCGGAAGTGGTGAACATCGCCAAGGGCGACGAATTCAAGGCCGAGGGTTTCGAGGTTGTGATCCCGCCGATCAGCGTCTTGGCCGAATTCCCGGTCGCCGTGGTGGACAAGGTGGTCGACCAGAAAGGCACCCGCAAGCAGGCCACCGAGTACCTCAACTTCGAGTACAGCAAGGAGGTGCAGACGCTGATCGCGTCCTACCACCTGCGCGTGCACGAGCCGTCGGTGGTCAAGGCGACGGAGGGGCAGTTCGCCAAGGTCGAACTGATCGATCCGACCAAGGTGCTGGGCTCCTGGACCGACATCCAGAACAATCACTTCGCCGCCAATGCTATCCTCGACCAGCTCCTGGCCGAGTAAACCGACCGTTGCGCGCCACGCTCGTGGCGCGCCTGCAGCGGAGCGCCGCCGCCCTCGCGGCGCGCCCCGATCGTTCGCCAGATCCCGTCGACTAAAACGCCGTTCCGCCGGCAGGCTCCTGTGACTAGAAAGACTGCGCTGTTCTTCTTCCAATCCCCGACCATCCCCGGATTCGCACCCAGCTTCGGCTTCAGTGCCTTCTACCTGTCGCTGGTCATCCTTTTCCCGATTTCCGCCTTGCTGGTGTACGTCAGCGACATGTCCTGGGCGCAGTACTGGCAGGCGATCACCGATCGCCGCGTACTCGGCAGCTACCGGGTGACGCTCAGCGGCGCGTTCTACTCGACGCTTGCGGCGACGCTGATCGGCCTGCTGCTGGCCTGGATCATCACCCGCTACGAGTTCCCCGGCCGGCGTCTGGTCGACGCGCTGGTCGATCTGCCATTCGCCTTGCCCACCTCGGTCGCCGGGCTGACCCTGGCGACACTGCTGGTGCCCGGCGGCTGGCTCGGCCAGTGGCTGGCACCGCTGGGGCTCAAGGTTTCCTATGCCTATCCCGGCATCGTGGTGGCGATGACCTTCACCAGCCTGCCGTTCGTGGTGCGCACCGTGCAGCCTGTGCTGCAGGACCTGGGCAACGAATACGAGGAAGCCGCGCGCACGCTCGGCGCCAGCAAGCTGCAGACCTTCTGCTACGTGGTGTTCCCGACCCTGGTGCCGGCCCTGGTAACGGGCTCGTCGCAGGCGTTCATCCGCAGCCTCGGCGAGTTCGGCGCGGTGATCATGATCGCCGGCAACATCCCGTTCAAAACCGAGGTGTCCTCGCTGATGATTTTTGTCCGCCTGCAGGAGTTCAACTATCCGGCCGCGGCAGCCATCGCCTCGGTGATCCTGCTGGCGTCGCTGGCGCTGCTCTTCGTTCTCCAGCTCGTACAAGGGCGACTGCTTCGCTGGCAGCGCAAGACCTCATGAAAAAGCCCACGCAATGGCATCAATGGCTGCTCATCGTCCTCGGCCTGGTGCTGGTCGGACTGATCCTCATCGTTCCGCTGGCGCTGATCTTCGGCAAGGCGCTGAGCGGCGGCTGGGACCTGCTGGTGGAGAACCTCTCGCAGGACTTCATGCTCCACGCCATCGGCCTGACGCTGTTCGTCACCGTGCTCACGGTGCCGATCAACATGCTCTTCGGCATCATGCTGGCTTGGTGCCTGACCCATTACGACTTCCGCGGTCGCAAGCTGCTGTCGACCCTGGTGGACATTCCCTTCGCCGTCTCGCCGGTGGTGGCGGGGCTCTGCTACCTGGTGGTCTACGGCGTCGAAAGCAGCCTCGGACAATGGATTTCCGCCCAGGGCGTCCAGCTGATGTTCGCTTGGCCGGGCATCCTCATGGTCACGGTGTTCGTCACCTCGCCCTATGTCGCGCGCATCCTCATCCCGGTGATGCAGGCGCAGGGCAGCGACGAGGAATCCGCCGCGCTGTGCCTGGGTGCCAATGGCTGGCAGATCTTCCGCCACATCACGCTGCCGAAGATCAAATGGGCGCTGCTGTATGGCGTGGTGGTCACCAACGCCCGGGCGGTCGGTGAGTTCGGCGCGGTTTCGGTCGTGTCCGGCACCATCATCAACCAGACGCTGACGCTGTCCCTGCTGGTCGAGCAGTTGAACAACGACTACAAGACCGCCGCGGCCTTCACCGCGGCGGCTCTGCTGGCCTGCATGGCGCTGATCACGCTGCTGCTGAAGACCTACATGGAATGGCGTCAGCGGGAAAACCTGGCGCGCGCCGCATCGGCCTAGGCGACCACCGAACGCGCGGTCATTGGTCCGGGAACAGACTGCGGAGCCTGGCGGCGGCGGCCTTGAACGCGTAGCGGGTCAGCTGCGCCGCCGCCTCGGCGAACGCCTCCCGATAGGCGCCCGGCACCTGGACCTGGAGCGCCCTGGCTTCATCGATGGCGCGCAGGTTGGCGCTATCCACCAGCGCCAACAGCGCGCTCAGCCTCTCGCGCCACTGATCCTCGGGCAACGCCTCGCGCATCTGCGGCTCGTCAAAGTCGTCGCGTTCCTCGCCGAAGACTGCGCGCAGTTGTTCGAGGCTGAGCTGCACGCTCCGCTCCAGCTCGGCCAGGCAGGCCGCATCGACGAGGTCGGTCAGGCTCGCGCCGCGGTGAACCAGCTCGATCTCCAGTCCGCTGACCCGACCGGCCAATGCAAGGGCGCCAACCGTGCCGGCGCTGCCCTTGATGGCGTGCAGCACGGCACTGGCGGCACCGCGGTCGTCCGCCTGCATGGCGGCGGCGAGCAGCGGCAGTTGCCTGGCCATATCCGCCTCGAAATCGACGAGCACCCGGCGGATCAGCGCCTGATTGCCGCCGAAGCGCGCGCTGATCGACGCGCTCGCCTCGACGAGCGGGCCGTCCTCGACGACCGTCGCCACCACGGCCCGGTGTTTCGTCCGGGCGGAGCCGAGCAGGGTGGCGACCAGTTGTTCCAGGTCGATCGGCTTGCCGACATGCTCGTTCATCCCAGCCGCCAGACAGGCCCGGCGGTCCTCATCGGACGCGTTGGCGGTCATCGCGATGATCGGCAACGTCGCCCAGCGCGGCTCCAGGCGAATCCGTCGGGTCGCTTCCAGGCCATCGATGTCGGGCATCTGCACGTCCATCAGCACCGCGTCGAAGGGCGCGCGGCGCATGACCATGTCGAC
>NZ_DJTK01000079.1:0-10411 GCF_002438225.1 Pseudomonas sp. UBA6310
TCCCGTGAACGGGAGAGGGGAGATAGTGATCACGCCGTCCAGGTGTCGATGATCAGCGCGCCCTCGCGGCGCATCAGCAGGCGCAGGTCCATCACGTCCAGCGGGTTGATCGGGCGGATGCCCTCGATCAGCGCCTTCTCGGTCTGCCCGTAGAGCGCCTGCAGGGCGAAGCGGCAGGCGTAGACCTCGCCGCCCTCGGCCATGAACGCCTTGATCTGGTTGTTCACCGCAAGGTGGCCGGGGAAGGCTTCGGCGCCGAGGGTCGGGAAGCCGCGCTGCACGCCGAGCTGCACGCCCGGTCCGTAGAGCAGCACCTTGGTCTCGAAGCCCTTGCGCAGCAGGCGCTTGGCCTGGAGCATGTTGACCAGGCCGATGGAGCCTTCGAAGGCGATGGTGTGGAAGGTCAGCAGGGCCTTCTCGCCCGGTTCGGCCTTGACGTCCTCGAAGACCTTTTCTTCGTAATTCACCAGGAAGTCGCCGTCCTGATACTGGGCAATGTCTACGCTTGGCATGGTCCGTTTCTCCGTTATGGGTGGGCTCGACAGTGATGACTGCGGCTGCAACGGAACAGAGCGAAGCGCGTGCCAGTTTTTTTGAAACCTGAACTAATCCTTAATTATCAATTGCTTATTTATCTGATACGGTTTTTCGTGGCCTTTCTGATGCTGTCCTCGCGGTACGCAATCTCGTATAACTACGAGAATTCGTAGGCATCGACCACGAGGACTCGTAGCGATGAACGCAGCGGAACCCGATTACCTCTCCGGCTGGGCCGACATGGCCTACGCCTCGCGGCACATGGTCTTCGAGCATTGTCCGGAAGCCATCGTCCAGTTCGATCCGGTGGCCAACCGCTTCGTCGACCTCAACATCGCCGCCTGCAAGCTGTTCGGCTATCCGCGCCAGGAAATGCTCGAACTGACCGTGACCCGGCTGTTCGGCCATCAGCTCGCCGACCTGATCGTCTTCACCCAGGCGGTGATCGAGGAGGGCAAGGGCTGGAGCGACGAGCTGAGCTGCGCCTGCAAGAGCGGCGAACGCATCGAAGTGGAGGTGTCCGCCACCTGCCTCAGGCTCAAGGGCACCCAGTACCTGATCCTGGTGCTGCGCGAACGCAGTGCGCAGCGCTATTTCCTCGACCAGGCGCAGACCGAGCGGACCATGCGCGGCGGGCTGATCGAGTGGCGCAACATCCTCAACCTGTTCCAGGAAACCGAGCGCGACAACCAGCTGCTGCTCAGCGCGGTGGGCGACGGCATCTACAGCATCGACAGCGAAGGCCTGGCCACTTTCGTCAACCCGGCGGCAGCGCGGATGCTCGGTTGGGAGCCGAGCGAGATGATCGGCAAGAACATCCACCGCATCCATCACCACAGCCACGCCGACGGCAGCCACTACCCGGTGGAGGACTGCCCGATCTACAAGGCGGTGCACGACGGGCTGATCCACGAAGGCCGCCAGGAAGTCTTCTGGCGCCGCGACGGCAGCATGTTCCCGGTGGAATTCACCAGCACCCCGGTGATCGCCGACGGGCGCATCGTCGGCTCGGTGGTGGTGTTCCGCGACATCACCGAGCGGCGCAGCACCGAGGCGCAGCTGCACACCGCGCTGACCGAGTTGCAGGAGCTCAAGCAGCGCCTGGAGCAGCAGAACGCCTACCTCCAGGAAGAGATCCACATCGAGCACAACTACCGGGAGATCGTCGGCCAGAGCGAGCCGATCCTGAAGATCGTCAAGCAGATCGATGTGGTCGCGCCGACCGACGCCAGCGTGCTGATCCACGGCGAGTCCGGCACCGGCAAGGAGCTGATCGCGCGGGCCATCCACCAGGCCAGCCGCCGCGCGCAGAACCCGCTGATCCGGGTGAACTGCGCGGCGATTCCGGCCGAGCTGTTCGAAAGCGAGTTCTTCGGCCACGTGCGCGGTGCCTTCACCGGCGCGCTGCGCGACCGCGTCGGGCGCTTCGAGCTGGCCGACGGCGGCACGCTGTTCCTCGACGAGATCGGCGAGATTCCGCTGGAGCTGCAGAGCAAGCTGCTGCGCGTGTTGCAGGAAGGGCAGTTCGAGCGGGTCGGCGAGGAGCGCACGCGGCGCGTGGACGTGCGCATCGTCGCCGCCACCAACCGCGACCTGCGCGCGGAGGCCGAGGCCAAGCGCTTTCGCGAGGACCTGTACTTCCGCCTCAACGTGTTCCCGATTCATTCGCCGGCATTGCGCGAGCGGCCCATGGACATTCCGCAACTGGCCGCGCACTTCCTCAAGCAGGTCGGCCAGCGCCTGAACATGCCCGGCCGGCGCCTGCGCAAGTCCGACATCGAGCGGCTCCAGGCCTACGCCTGGCCGGGCAACATCCGCGAGTTGCAGAACGTCATCGAGCGGGCGCTGATCACCAGCGAAGGCCTCGACCTGCGCATCGACCTGCCGACCGGCGCGGCGGCGCGCGCGGTGGTGGCGGCCGAGCCGGAAAGCCCGGCGGCACCGGCCGGCATCCTCACCGATGCCCAGCTGCGCCAGCTCGAACGCGACAACCTGAAGGCGGCGCTGCAGGCGGCCGGCGGACGGCTGTTCGGCAAGAACGGTGCCGCCGAGCTGCTCGGCCTCAAGCCGACCACGCTGGCCTCGCGCCTGAAACGACTGGATCTGGGTTGAAGGCCGGAGCGCCGCCCAGGGCTCAGGCCTGGGCCAGGCACATCTGGTTGCGGCCCTGCTGCTTGGCGCGGTAGAGCAGCCGGTCGCAGCGCGCCAGCAGATCCTCGGGGCTTTGCACGCCCTCGTCGTGCGACAGTGCCACGCCGACGCTGATGGTCAGGCGTTCCTGGGCGTCGGGGCGATGCGGGTGGGAGATCTCCAGTTCGGCGACCTGGCTGACCAGCCGTTCGGCAATGCTGCACAGCTCCTCGGCGTCGCTCACCTGCAACAGGATGGCGAACTCCTCGCCGCCGTAGCGGAAGGTCTGCGCCTGGCCGTGGCGCAGGGTCTCGACCATGCTGCGGGCGACTTCCTGCAGGCACTGGTCGCCGGCCTGGTGGCCGAAGTGGTCGTTGAAAGCCTTGAAGTAGTCGATGTCGACCAGCAGCAGGGCGAAGCCGCGGCCGTTCGCCTGCTGCATCGTCCAGCTTTCCGCCAGGCGCTGGTCGAAGGCGCGGCGGTTGCCGACGCAGGTGAGGGCGTCGGTGGCGGCGAGCTGCTCCAGGCACTGATTGAGGGTGGACAGTTCCGCCTGCTGGCGACGCACCTCGACATCGGCGAGAAACGCCTGGCGCACGTTGCGCGTGCTGGTCCAGCTGATGAACAGACTCAGGCAGAGCACCGGCAGATAGACCAGGAGGAACACCAGCGACGCACGGGAATCGTCGGGGCTCAGCTGCACGACGCTGGCCAGGATCACCGCACTGACCGCCAGCGAACAGGCCAGCGCGCCGCCGAAGGATACCCGCGCGCCCATGTTGCACAGCACGATGAAGGCGATCGAGGCGTAGATGAACGTCGGGATGTCCGGCGACTGGCTGTGCTTGAGCAACTCGAACCACGCCGCGGTGCAGATCAGCGTGTGCAGCGGCAGCAGCAGGTCCATCAGCAGGGTGCTCTGGCCGAAGCGGAACAGCAGGTAGATGTTGCACAGGCCGATGGCGATGAGGATCACGCGCATCAGCAGCGAGAGCAGGGCGACGTCCGGGATGATGACGGCGTCGACGGCGGCGTAGGACAGATAGGCCACGGCGGCGATCAGGTTGATCGCGATGAGGAACGAGCGACAGTGCTGGCGGACGTAGTCGTCGAAGGCGGGACGAAGCTCGGCAGCAATCGACCGTGTCGATCGGCTGACGGGGATGCTCATCGGGCGTTCGGGTGCGTTCATGGCGGGGTGACGTCTGTTCCGGCCCGTTGGATCCAGAGGGCGAGTGTACGGGCGGGCGAGCGTCAGCGTCCAGATGTCGCATTGATGCCGGCATCCGGGGTTGCCGGCGTCGCATCGCGCCCGCCGCCAGTATCGCGTTCGCAGGTTTCAGGCGTGTTGCAGGGCCGCCTCCGGCGTTCCTCCGAACGCATACATAACATATACTTTGCGGCAAATCGCAGAGCGGAAATGCCGTGACTTCAGTACCCACGAACGCCCCGGAAAAACTCGGTGAACTGGCCTATCAGACGTTGCGCCGGATGATCCTAGAAAAGGCCCTGCGCAGCGGCGGGCCGGTGGTCGAAGGCCGCCTCATCGAAGAGCTGAACATCTCGCGCACGCCACTGCGCGAAGCGTTGCTGCGGCTGGAAGGGGAAGGCCTGCTGGTGCGCGCCGGGGCACGGTCGTATTCGGTGCGCTTCGTCAGCGCGCAGGAATATTTCCAGACCATGAAGGTGCGCGAGCTGCTGGAGACCGAGGCCATCGGCCTCTCCATCGGCAAGATCGACAAGCGCGTCATCGAGCAACTGATCAAGAAGCTCAAGTCCCTCGGCAAGGGCCAGCAGGAGCCGGCGCACTGGCAGATCGACGACCAGGTTCACACCATGTACGCGCAGGCGTCGGGCAACCCGGTGCTGGCCAGGCTGATCGAACAGGTGCGCACTCACAGCCGGCTGTTCGAGCTGGTCAGCCCGTTCAACCGCATCGAGGAGGACCGCGCCGAGCACCTGGCGATCCTCGAGGCCTACCTTTCCGGCGACGCCGACGCCGCCCGCGCCGCGGTGCGCACCCACCTGCAGAACCTGCGGCTGTTCGTCCTCGACCGCATCAGCGAAGGCGCTTAGTAGCCGCTCCGCTGGCGGGCCTCGGCCCGCCGTCGTCCAGCTTTCTTCGTGTCGCCCGCCAGGGCCACTCAGCTTGCCGGCTTGAGCAGCTCGCTGAGGGCGATGGCGAGCGTCTGGGTGGCGATGCGCAGGTCTTCCAGCGAGACCCGCTCGTCCGCCCGGTGGCCGTTGGCGTCCAGCAGCGTGCGCGGGCCGGCGCCGTAGATCACCGTGGGAATGCCCGCCTCGCAGTACAGCCGCGCGTCGGTGTAGAGCGGCACGCCTTCGGTGGGAATCGAGTGGCCGAGGGTCAGCTCGGAGGCCTGCTGCAGGGCTTCGGCGAGGCGCCCGGCACCGTCGATCTGGTACAGCGGCGTGGTCACCAGGATTTCCTTCATCTCGACGCCGATGCCCGGCAGCCCGGCCACGCTGGCGGAGATCAGCGCCTTCACCTCGGCGAGCACGGCCTGCGGGGTTTCCTCGGGAATCACCCGGCGGTCCAGGCGCAGGGTGACCCGGTCGGGCACCACGTTGGTGTTGATCCCGCCCTCGATCAGGCCGACCACCAGCGTCGGGTGCTCGATACCGCGGGTCTGCGAGCGGGTCTGGCTCAGGGTATCGCGGTAGGCGTAGAGCGCCGTGAGCACCTTGTTCGCCGCTTCCAGGGCGTCGTGGCCGGTGTCCGGGCGGGCGGCGTGGGCGGACTTGCCGCGCACGGTCACTTCCAGGTGCACCGCGCCGTTGTGCGCGGTGGTGATCGAGTGGGTGAAGCCGGCGCAGATGGCGAAATCGGGTTTGACGATGCCCTGCTGCAGCAGCCACGCCGGGCCGACCAGGCCGCCGGCTTCCTCGTCGTAGGTCAGGTGCAACTCGACGCTGCCGGCCAGCGGGGCGCCGGATTCGATCAGCGCCTTCAGGGCGAAGGCGTAGGTGGCGAAGTCCGACTTGGATACCGCCGCGCCGCGCCCGTACATCATGCCGTCACGGATCTGCGCGCCATACGGGTCGCAGCTCCAGCCATCGCCGGGCGGGACCACGTCGCCGTGGGCGTTGAGGGCGATCACCGGGCCGTCGCCGAAGCGCTGGCGGATCACCAGATTGGTCACGCTGAGCATGCCGGCGGCGTGCACTTCGGCCTGCGGAACCGCGTGCCGCTCGACCTCGAAGCCCAGCTCCTCGAGGGCTTGGGCGGTGAGTTCGGCATGCTCGGCGCAGTCGCCGGCGGGGTTGTCGGAAGGGCGCCGTACCAGGTCGGCGAGGAATTCGACCTCGGCCTGGAAGTGCTGGTCGACGCTGTGGCGCAGTTGGGTGACGAGGGGACTCTGATTCACGCGGGGCTACCTGAAAGAGGGATCAGTGGCGAAGGATCTTGCCGACGAAGTCGCGCGCACGCGGCTCCTGCGGGTTATCGAATATCTGCTGCGGCGAGCCGCTCTCCACGACCAGACCGTCGGCCATGAACACCACCTTGGACGAGACCTCGCGGACGAAGCTCATTTCATGGGAGACGATGAACATGGTGATGCCTTCGGAGGCGAGTTCGCGGATGGTGTCGAGCACCTCGGTGACCAGCTCCGGATCGAGCGCGGCGGTGACCTCGTCGAGCAGCAGCACCTCGGGTTTCAGCGCCAGCGCGCGGGCGATGGCGACGCGCTGCTGCTGGCCGCCGGAGAGTTCGTCCGGGTAGGCCTTGAGGCGGTGCGCCAGGCCGACGCGGGTCAGCAGGCGGATGGCGTCGGCTTCCACCTGCGCCTTCGGCCAGCCCTTGATGCGGGTCGGGGTGATCATCACGTTTTCCAGCACGGTCATGTTCTGGAACAGGTTGTACTGCTGGAAGACGATGGCGATGGACGAGCGCAGTTCGCGCACCTCGGCCTTGTTGGCGTAGTTCACCGACTTGCCGTCGAGGCGCACCGTGCCCTGTTCGGGCGGCAGCAGGCCCATGAGAACCCGCAGCAGGGTGCTCTTGCCCGAGCCGGAGGGCCCGATCAGGCTGACGATCTCGCCTTTCTCGACGGACAGGTTGATGTGTTCGAGTACCTTCTGCGACCCGTAGGAAGCCTTAAGGTCGACGATTTCGAGTTGCGGCAAGAGAGTTCTCCAGGCGCTTACCTAAGCGCGACAGCGGGTAAGAGATCAGGAAATACAGGACCAGAACCGTCCCGTAGACCAGCGCGGCCGAAAAGCCCTTGTTGGTGAGCACCTTGCTCGCCGAGGTCAGCTCCATCACGCCGATCTGCGAGGCCAGCGCGGTGTCCTTGATGAACATCACGAAGAAGCTGAAGGTCGGCGGCACGATGATCGGCCAGGCCTGCGGAACGATCACGTGGCGCAGGCTTTCCAGGTAGCTGAAGTTGAGCGTCTGCGCGGCTTCCCACTGGTTCTTGTGCACCGACTCCAGACCGCTGCGGATGATCTCGCCGAGGTAGGCGGCGGCGATCAGGCAGACGCTGACCAGCGCCACGGAGAAGGTCGACAGCTCCAGCTTCGACGACTGGCTGGCGAAGAACACCAGCATCAGCGTGACCAGGAACGGAATCCGCCGGAACAGGAAACAGTAGGTGAACGCCGCCGCGCGCAGCGGTGCGAGGGCCAGCGACTGGGTCATGCGCAGGATGGCGATGACGAAGCCGGCGACGAAGCCGGCGAAGCAGCCGATCACCGAGAGCAGGAAGGTCGCCGCGAGCCCCTTGAGCAGCAGCACGACGTTGTAATAGGAAAACAGCTCGGCCAGGTGGAAGTCGGACATCAGAAGGCCTTTATCTTGGCGCGGAACAGGTAGCGCCCGGCGCTCGCCAGGACCAGCGTGGCGATCAGCGTGATGGCGATGTAGAGCACCGCGGCGATGGAGAACGCCTCCACCGACAGGTAGGTCTGCGAGCTCAGGTTGTAGGTGCGCCCGGTGAGTTCCTCGACGCCGAAGATCGAGGCCATCGAGGTGCCCAGGGTCATCACGATGAACTGGTTGGACAGGGGCGGGAACATCACTTTCAGCACGTGGGGGAGGATCACGTGGCGGATGATCTGCGGCGTCGAGAAGCCCAGCACCTCGGCCGCCTCGATCTCCATCTGGCGAACCGAGTCGAAGCCGGCGCGCTGGATCTCGCAGAGGTAGGCGCCGGCGTTGAAGGTCGCGCCGATCAGCACCGCGGTGAACGGCGAGAGCGTCACGCCGACCTCCGGCAGGGCGAAGAACAGGAAGTAGATCTGCACCAGTTGCGGGGTGTTGGTGGCGAAGATCACGTAGGCGCTGACGATCCTGCGGGCGAAGCGCGGGCCATAGCGCAGCACGGCCGCGCAGAGCAGGCCGATGAGCATGCCGAAGGCGAACGCCAGCACGGCGATCTGCAGGCTGATCCAGGCGCCGCCGAGCAGATAGGGCCACTGCTCGAGCAGGGGTTGGAAATTCAGGGTCATCGCAAGGGTTTACTCGACGGATGAGACGACGCCCGCTGCGGATGGCGGGCGTCGTCGTCTGTTTCAGGAAGCGCTACTGGGCAGCAGCGGGCGCGGCGGTCGGATCATGCAGCATCGCGCTGCCGAACCACTTCTTCCAGCTTTCGGCGATGAAGCCGGACTTGTGCAGCGTAGCGATCTCGCTGTTCAGCCGCGCGGTGAGTTCGGTGTTGCCTTTCTGCACGCCGATGCAGTCGTAGTCGACCTCGATCGGAGCATCCACCACGCGCCATTTGGTCGAGTAGTTCTTGGTGTAGCTGAGCATGAAGTCGAGCACGTCGATCAGCGCGTCGGCACGGCCCTGGGCGATGGCGCGCACGGCGTCCGGGTAGTTGTCGAGAATCAGCAGCTGGGCCTTCGGAATCTTCTCCTGGATCAGCTTGACCGGCGTGGTGCCGCGCACCTGCACCAGGCGCACCGCGGGATCGTTGAGTTCTTCCCAGCTCTTGTAGGGTTTTTCCTCGGTGGTGAGGATGCCCAGCACTTCGGTGTTCACCGGGTCGGTGAAGTCGACCACCTTGAGGCGGTCGGCGTTGCGCGTCATGCCGCCCATCACCGCGTCGATCTTGTCCGAGAGGATGAAGGGCACGCGGTCGTTCGAGCCGATCGGCACCAGCTCCAGTTTCACGCCCATCGAGGCGGCGATCTTGCGTGCGACCGATACATCGAAGCCGGAGATCTCGTTCTTCTCGTCGTACACGCCCAGCGGCGGAAGGTTCGGGTTGACCCCGACGATGAGCGTCTTCGATTGCATGATCTCGTCGAGCGAGCGGGCGCTGGCGTTCATCGAGCCGAACACTGCGCAGGCGATGAGCCCTGCAGTCAATAAATGGCTAAGGGCTTGGGGTCGCTTCATGTGCTAACTCCTTGAGGGATGGCTGGGCCAGGTCGGAAGAGGCGCTTCGTTCGCTGGAATCTATCGTTTGCGTATTTTGCGTATACGGAACATATACGATAGCATGGCGTAAGACTTGTCAAGCGGGGCCGGTTCCAGGGCCCGCCAATACCGGGATACGCCATGCAAGATGCAAACCGTGGGGTCGTCGTCGATTTCCACTTCGAGGGCCGCCGCTACTCCGCCCGCGCCGGCCAGAGCGTCGCCGCGGCACTCTTCGCCGAAGGCGTGCGCGGCCTGCGCGAAAGCCCGCGCGAGCAGCAGCCGCGCGGCATGTTCTGCCTGATGGGCTCGTGCCAGGAGTGCCTGGTGATGGTCGACGGCCGCCGGGTGCTGGCCTGCCAGACCGAAGTCAGCGAAGGCCTTTCGGTAAGCCGCGTGGCCGAGGTCGGCCTGCATGAGTGACTACGACCTCATCGTGCTCGGCGCCGGTCCTGCCGGCGTCAATGCCGCGCTGGCGGCTTCCGCCGCCGGGCTGCGCGTCGCCCTGTTCGACGAGAATCGCGCGGCGGGCGGGCAGGTCTACCGCGCGCCGGCGTTCGCCGGGATGAGCGATGACAGCGCCGAGCGCCAGGCCGGCGACGCCTTGCGCGAGGCCCTGGCGCAGAGCCGGGTGAGCGCCTTCCTCGGCCATCAGGTGTGGGCGGTGACCGCCGACTTCCAGGTCGATGCGGTCGGCCCGCAGGGTTCGCTGAGCTGCACGTCGCGGGCGTTGATTGTCGCTTCCGGAACCACCGAACGCGTCGTCCCGTTCGAGGGCTGGACCACGCCGGGCGTGATCGGCCTGGCCGCCGCCACCATCCTGCTCAAGTCGCAGAAAGTCCTGCCCGGCAAGACCACCCTGGTGGCCGGCTGCGGGCCGCTGCTGGCGGCGGTCGCGGCCGGCACCCTGAAGGCCGGTGGCGAACTGCGCGGGATCGTCGACGTGGCCGGTCTCGGCGACTGGCTGCGCGCATTGCCGGCGATGCTGGCGCGCCCGGACATCCTGCGCCAGGGCCTGGCCTGGGCCTGGGCGATCCGCCGTTCGCGAACGCCGCTGTATGCGCGGCACACGCTGGTGCGGGTCATTCCCGAGGGCGAGCGCCTGCGCGCCGAGCTGGCGCCCTGCGACCGCGCCGGGCGTGCCTTGCCCGGCGAGCGCAAGCAGGTGCTGGTGGATTGCGTGGCGGTCGGTCACGGGCTCACGCCGGCCACCGAAATCACCCGCCTGCTGCATGCCCGGCACCGTTATTCGCGCAAGGCCGGTGGCTGGGTCGCGATCACCGATGATTGCGGGCGGACTTCCCGCGAGCGTCTCTATGTCGTCGGCGACGCCGCCGGCATCGCCGGTGCCGCGGC
>NZ_DJTK01000019.1:0-3108 GCF_002438225.1 Pseudomonas sp. UBA6310
TGGTCAAGTTCTGCGAGAACGGCGCCAAGGCGGTCAACTGGGAAGCCACCAAGCGCCGCGTGGACGCCGCCTTCTTTGCCCGCTACAGCGTCAGCCAGCTGCGCGAGCAGAGCGACTACTGGCTCGAGTACCAGGGCCGGCTGACCCAGCCGATGCGCTACGACGCGGCCAGCGACCGTTACCTGCCGATCGGCTGGGACGCCGCCTTCGCCCTGATCGCCGAGCACCTGCACGCGCTGGAGAGCCCCGACCAGGCGGAGTTCTACACCTCCGGGCGGGCCAGCAACGAGGCCGCCTACCTCTATCAGCTGTTCGTCCGCGCCTACGGCACCAACAATTTCCCGGACTGCTCGAACATGTGCCACGAGGCCAGCGGCGTGGCCCTCGGGCAAAGCGTCGGGATCGGCAAGGGCAGCATGACCTTCGCCGACTTCGAGCATGCCGACGCCATCTTCGTGCTCGGCCAGAACCCCGGCACCAACCACCCGCGGATGCTCGAGCCGTTGCGTGAAGCGGTGCAGCGCGGCGCCCAGGTGGTCTGCTTCAACCCGCTCAAGGAGCGCGGCCTGGAACGCTTCCAGAACCCGCAGAACGTGGCGGAAATGCTCGCCAATGGCTCGGAACCGCTGAACACCGCGTTCTTCCGCCCGGCACTGGGCGGCGACATGGCGGCGGTCCGCGGCATGGCCAAGTTCCTCCTGCAGTGGGAGCGCGAGGCCCAGGCCAAGGGTGAGCCGGCGGTGTTCGACCACGCCTTCATCGCCGAGCACACCGACGGCATCGACGCCTACCTGGCCGAGCTGGATGCCACCTCCTGGGCGCAGATCGAGCAACAGTCCGGTCTCACCCTGGCGGAGATCGAGCAGTCCGCGCGCATGTACCGGCGCGCCGAGCGGGTAATCGTCTGCTGGGCGATGGGCATCACCCAGCACCGTCACTCGGTGCCGACCATCCAGGAAATCGTCAACCTGCAACTGCTGCGCGGCAACCTCGGCAAGCCCGGCGCCGGCCTCTGCCCGGTACGCGGCCACAGCAACGTGCAGGGCGATCGCACCATGGGCATCAACGACCGCCCGCCGGCGGCACTGCTCGATTCGCTGGAAAAGCGCTTCGCCTTCAGCGTCCCGCGGCACAACGGCCACAACACCGTGGAAGCTATCGAAGCGATGCTGGAAGGCCGCGCCCGGGTGTTCATCGGTCTGGGCGGCAACTTCGCCCAGGCCACGCCGGACAGCCCGCGCACCCACCAGGCGCTGCAACGCTGCGCCCTGACCGTGCAGATCAGCACCAAGCTCAATCGCAGCCACCTGACCCACGGCCGCGACGCGCTGATCCTGCCGTGCCTGGGCCGCACCGACATCGACCGCCAGGCCGGCGGCCCGCAAGCGGTGACGGTGGAGGACTCGTTCAGCATGATCCACGCCTCGTTCGGCCAGCTCGAGCCGCTGTCCGCCGAAATGCGTTCGGAGCCGGCCATCGTCGCCGGCATCGCCAAGGCCACCCTGGGCAACCATCCGGTGGACTGGGATGCGCTGATCGCCGACTACGGCCGCATCCGCGAGCTGATCGCCGATACGCTGCCCGGCTTCCAGAATTTCAACCGCCGCGTCGCCCATCCCGGCGGCTTCTACCTCGGCAACTCGGCCGGCGCGCGCAAATGGACCACCGCCAGCGGCAAGGCCAACTTCAAGGCCAACGTGCTGCCGGCGGACCTGGTGTCCGAGCGCATGCGCAAGAGCGGCGTGGCCCACGACCTGATCCTGCAGACGCTGCGCTCACACGACCAGTACAACACCACCATCTACGGCCTGGACGACCGTTACCGCGGCGTGCGCGGACAGCGCGAGGTGCTCTTCGTCAGCGCCGCGCAGATCGAGCGCCTGGGCTATCGGCCGGGGCAGAAGGTCGACATCACCTCGCTGTGGGACGACGGCATCGAGCGCACGGTGAAGGGTTTCACCCTGCTCGCCTTCGACATGCCGGACGGCCAGGCCGCGGCCTACTACCCGGAAACCAACCCGCTGGTGCCGCTGGACAGCTACGGCGATGGCAGCCACACACCGACCTCCAAGTTCATCGCCATCCGCCTGAAGCCGGCGGCGCAGAGCGCGCGGATCCTCTGATTCCGCCCGCCGGACACGACGACGCCGCGCAGAGCGGGCCCTGCGCGGCGTCATGTGAGTCCAGGCTGCCCTTGCGCGCGGCAAGGGCGAGGACGACTCAGGGGTTCAGGTAGTGCAGGCAGCTGGTGGACGCCTTGCCCAGGCGTTCCTTCATTTCCGGGGTCACGTCGCTGCCTTTCTTGTCCTGCATGGCCTGGATTTCCGCGCTGCTGAACTCCATCCCGACCTTTTCCGCCGCGCAGCCGCAATAGGCTTCGGCCTTGGCGGCCGGCACGTTGGCCTTGGCGCTGGTGACGCACTGGTTGGTGAATTCCTCTTTCGCACCGGCGGGCCACTGCGCGGCGGTGGCCGAGAAGGCCACGAACAGGGGTGCGGCGAAGGCGATCAAGCGGGCGTAACGCATGGTGCTGCTCCTTTTCTTGCGAAGGACGCGCGGCCGTCGGCCACTGGTTCCTGTTCTGAGGGCTACGCGGGCCGGGAGTTCCGCGTGATCGAGGGGCTCGGGTCGCTACCAGCGGTCCCCCGGGTAGACATCAGGCGCCGTCGGCGACTGACGGCCTGCGCTCCGCGAGCCCGGTACATGGCCCGGTGCGCAAAGCGCACCCTACACAAGCCGGTAGCGCCGAGTACAGGTACTTTTCATGCCGGCGCTAGAGCGCGCGAATGGCAGCCAGCAACAGGAAGTGCCCGGGGTAGAGCAGATACCCCCAGCGCGTCAGCGGCGCCACGGCGAAACCCGGCTCGCTGCGCAGCACCCGCAGCCCGAGTGCCGGAGCGATCAGGCACATGCCCAGCACCAGCAGGGCGAACGGCTGCAGGACGGCCGCTTCGGCGAACAGCGGCGGCCACCAGTTCACCGCCAGGCAGACCAACCCCGGCAGTGCCGCGCACCACAGCGGTCGGCGCAGCACCAGCAAACAGGCCGCCGGCAGCAGGGCCCCGACGGCGCCGAACATCAGCCAGCGGTCGCCGATGACGGCCAGTA
>NZ_DJTK01000017.1:0-43990 GCF_002438225.1 Pseudomonas sp. UBA6310
CGACCGGCGCGCTGCGCACGGCGGCGGTAGCCGCGGCGCGGGGAGCACGACTCGGCGCGGCGGGCGCACTCGGAGCGGCCGCGGCGCTGGCCACGTATGACGATTCCGGGGGGTCAAGCAGCAGGGTGTACTCGCGAAGCAGTGTGCCGCCCGGGCGCGCCACCTCGACGATGAAATTCAGATAGGGCTCGCGCACCGGCTGGGTGGACACCACCCGCACCACGCTGCTCTTGCCGCGCACGACCGGAGTGAAACGCAGATCGTTGAGGAAGAACGGCCGGTCCACGCCGGACTGGTCGAAGGCGCTCTGGCTGGCGAGGCGTACCTTGATCTCGTCGCGGGTCAGGTCGCCCACGTCGAGCAGTTCGATTTCGGCGCTCAGCGGCTGATTGAGCGCGGACTGCAGATTGATGTCCCCGAGGCCCAGTGCGGGAACCAGCCCTGAATAAAGCGCCGATCCCGATACAAGGGTCAGCACCAAGAGCTGGTGAACTCTAGCCATGTTTCCTCCCGGTGGTCCGGCTCGATCCGGAGCCTGTTCTTGAAATGCGCGACATCGACGAAACATGCACAGTGAGGCAGATCCAATTAACCCGGAAAATCATCCAGATACCCAGTACGGGATGCTAGTCGAAGAATACGTGAGCCACGCAGTATAGCGGCACTATGCCAGCACATCCGAGCACTCCATTCCGTTTATCGTCAGAAAAGCGCCTTTCTCGAGGGCTCTACGACGGACGACCGTCATATTGTCTGGCGCCGCAACGCGATACAACGGCAATGGGCAGGAAACTCGGCGCCAGGCGCCCGGCGGCGATCGCCGGTAACCGCCAACGTCAGGGGTTCTGCAGATTGGCGAGGATGTGCGAGTGGACCTGCTGGCAGCGTTGCAGGTCTTCAGGATCAATGCCCTGGAACAGTTCGCGACGCAGTTGCGAGGAGATCGCCTCGATCCGCTCGATCAGGGGCTTGGCTTCCGGGCTGAGGGCGATCTTCTTGGCCCGGCGGTCTTCGGGAACCGCGAGGCGACGCACCAGGCCCTGGGCTTCGAGGCTGTCGAGCAGTCGCGCCAGCGTCGGACCCTCGACCCCTACGCTCTGCGCCAGCTCGCGCTGGGTCGGCTGCTCGGCGAAGCGCCCGAGGTGCAGCAGCACCAGCCAGCGCGCCTGGGAGAGGCCAAGCCCGGCGAGTCGGCGGTCGAGCTCGCCACGCCAGGCGCGCGACAGCTGCGATACCTGCATGGCGAAGCGGTTATGATCGTATTCGGACATGGCGCCTGTACCATAAAACTAATAATTAGCGAGCTAACCATAGCACTGGGGCGGGCGGCAAGTCCGCAGATGGTCGCGCCCGCTGCCAAGCGGCGGATTTCCCTGGGATTTTAGGTTTCCGAAGATTACCGGGCGGGGTTCAGGCCTGGAATTCCGCCTGCAGCGCCGCACGTACGCAGTGCAGCACACCCTCGTTGACCCGGCCGCGGAACTGCTCGGCCAGCTCGGCCACCGGCGGCAGCTCGCCCTCGCCATCGAGGAACGCGTCCTGGACTTCGCCCAACAGTTCTTCCGGCAGGTCCAGGGCCTGTTCCAGCGACAGCTGCTGCCCAGCGATGGCTTCGGCGAGCAGCGCGTAGACGTTCTTTTCCGTGCACTTGAGCTGGCTGGCGACCTGCGACGGCGTCATTCCGGCCCGCACCAGGCTGATCAGTTCGTGACGCAGATCGACAGGACTACCGGCCGCCTCGGCCTTGCCGCCGAGCACGTCGAGGAAGGCCTCGCCGTAGCGCTCCAGCTTGCGCGCGCCGACGCCGCTGACGCGCCCCATGGCGCTGAGCGTGGTCGGCATGCTGCGCAGCATCTCCAGCAGCGTGGCATCGGGGAAGATCACGTAAGGCGGCACGCCGTGCTCCTCGGCGAGCTTGCGGCGCAGCGCGCGCAGGGCTTCCCAGGTGTCGCGCTCGTGGCTCTGCACCAGTTGGCTGGCCGCGCTGGAGGTGGACTTGGGCGCCTTGGTGGTGAGGTCGCGCCGCAGCTCCAGCGTCACTTCGCCGCGCAACAGCGGCCGGCAGCTCTCGCTCAGGCGCAGACCGCCGTAGCCTTCCAGATCGATATCGACGAGGCCGCGGGCGACCAGTTGGCGGAACAAGGTGCGCCATTCGCTCTCGCTGCGCGCCTTGCCGACACCGAACACCGACAGGTGCTGATGGCCCGGCCCGCGGATTTTCTCGTTGTCGCGACCGAGCAGGATGTCGACCAGATGACCGACCCCGTAGCGCTGGCCGCTGCGGTAGATCGCCGACAGCGCCTGGCGCGCCGGCTCGGTGGCGTCCCAGGTCTGCACGCCGTCGACGCAGTTGTCGCAGTGGCCGCAGGGCGCGGGCAATTCTTCGTCGAAATAGGCCAGCAGCGTCTGCCGGCGGCAGCGGGTTTCCTCGCAGAGGGCGAGCATCGCGTCCAGCTTGTGCTGCTCGACGCGCTTGTGGCGCTCGTCGCCCTCGGAGTTGGCGAGCATCTGCTTGAGGAACACCACGTCCTGCAGCCCGTAGGCCATCCAGGCGTCCGCCGGCAGGCCGTCACGACCGGCGCGGCCGGTTTCCTGGTAATAGGATTCCAGCGATTTCGGTAGATCGAGGTGGGCGACGAAACGCACGTTGGGCTTGTCGATGCCCATGCCGAAGGCGATCGTCGCGACCATGATCAGGCCTTCCTCGTTGAGGAAGCGCCTCTGGTGATAGGCCCGCAGTTCGCTGGGCAGGCCGGCGTGATACGGCAGCGCCGGGAAGCCCTGCTCGGCGAGGAAGGCGGCGACCTCCTCGACCTTCTTGCGCGACAGGCAATAGACGATGCCGGCATCGCCACGGCGCTCGGCGAGGAACGCCAGCAACTGCTTGCGCGGCTGCTCCTTGGGGACGATGCGGTAGAAGATGTTCGGCCGGTCGAAGCTCGACAGGTAGCGCTCGGCGTCTTCCAGATGCAGGCGCTGGACGATTTCCTCGCGGGTGCGCTTGTCCGCCGTGGCGGTCAGCGCCAGGCGCGGCACCTTGGGGAAGAGTTCGGCGAGCTGCCCCAGCTGCAGGTATTCGGGGCGGAAATCGTGGCCCCACTGCGACACGCAATGCGCCTCGTCGATGCCGAACAGGGCGATGTCGAGCCGTTGCAGGAAGGCCAGCATGCGCGGCTGCACCAGGCGCTCGGGCGCCAGGTAGAGCATCTTGATCTCGCCGCGGCGGATGCGCTCGGCGATCAGCCGCTGCTCGTCGTTGCTCAGCGTCGAGTTCAGCGCCACCGCGGCCACGCCGAGTTCGTCGAGGGTCGCGACTTGGTCATCCATCAGGGCGATCAGCGGCGAAACGATCACCGCCAGACCGTCGCGCAACAGCGCCGGCACCTGGTAGCAGAGCGACTTGCCGCCGCCGGTGGGCATCAGCACCAGGGCGTCGCCACCTTGCGCCACGCGCTCGATTATCGCCGCCTGATTGCCGCGGAAGGCGTCGTAGCCGAAAACGTCTTTGAGGATGCGCAGGGCCTGGTCGAGCATGCCGGTCTCCGAAGGAAGGCGCGCATTATAAGCGCAAACAAACGCCATACCGGCCGCCGCGCGCATGGCGGATGAGCGGTACAGGTCGATCTCGCGGCGCGCCGCAGTTTTCCCTGAGTCCTGCGCGCAGGCTTTGCTAGAATCCAGCGCTGATCTCTTCCCCAGGTACCCCACGATGTCCTTCGCCGAGCAACTGTCCCGCCTGCAAGCCTTTCTCGATGCCGACGAACTGCACGAGGAGGCCCTGGACTACGTGGCCGCCCACGGTTACCTGACTGCCCTCTCCATCTGCCCGCAGCCGGTTCCGGAGCGCGAGTGGATCGATGCGCTGTTCGCCGAGCCGCCGCACTACCGCGATGACGCCGAGCGCGCGGAAATCGAGGAAAGCCTCATCCAGCTCAAGGCGCTGATCGCCCGCCAGTTGGCCAGCGACGAGGACATGGAGCTGCCCTGCGAGCTCGACCTCGGCGAAACCCCCGACGACTCCGACCTGCGCGGCTGGTGCATCGGCTTCATGGAAGGCGTGTTCCTGCGCGAATCGGTGTGGTTCGAAGACGCCGAAGACGAAGTCAGCGAGCTGCTGCTGCCGATCATGGTCGGTTCGGGGCTGTTCGACGAACAACCCGAGTTCGACGAGATCGCCGCCGACCCTGACCTCGTCGACAGCATGGTCGAGCAGATCCCCGAGCTGCTCACCGCGCTTTACCTGCTGTGCCAGGCCCCGGAAGAAAAACCCGCGTTGCTCAAGCCGCGCCACTGAGCCAAGCCCGGGCATGCCCGCTCGCGAATTCGCCCCGAGCCGCAACCCCTGGGTGCGCTACGGGCTGCTCGGCATTGGCTGGACGAGCGTGGCGCTCGGGGTCATCGGCATCTTCCTGCCGGTGCTGCCGACCACGCCGTTCCTGCTGCTCGCCGCGGCCTGCTTCGCACGCAGTTCGAGGCGTTTCTACGAATGGCTGGTGGATCATCCGCGGCTCGGCCCGTGGATTCGCGACTACCTCGACGGCGAAGGCATCCCGCTCAAGGGCAAGGTCTACGCCATCGGCCTGATGTGGGCGAGCATCGCCCTCTCCTGCTACCTGGTGCCGCTGTTCTGGGCGCGCGCCTTCATGCTCACCAGCGCGGTGTGCGTGAGCCTCTACATCCTCAAACAGAAAACCCGACCGCCGCGCTGACCTGTCAGGGCACGTGGTTGCGCCGGTAGGTCTCCTCGCCCATCGCTTCGATCTGACCGTCGATCAGCCGCTCGAACGGGCGCAGCAGGGCGTCGAAGCTCGCCGGGGATTCGAGCAGGTTGAGCGCCGCCACCACCGCCTCGAGGGTCGACAGCGCACCCGCGGCCGGCGCCTTGCGCACCCGGTAGCGCGAGGTCATCCCGTCCGGCAGGGCGAGGCGCGGCAGGGCCGCCAGCGCAGGATTCAGGTGAAGCAGCTTGCGCGCCTTGCGCCAGGTGCCGTCCGGTACCACCAGCAGCAGCGGGCGGGAATCTTCGCGCGGGATACCGGCGCTCAGCACCTCGGCGTCAGCGCCGGGAAACAGCAGGCAGGGTCGGTGGCCGGGATCGTCCAGACGCCCCTGCAGGTCCTCGAAACGCTCGCCGACCAGCAGCTCGGCGTTCTGCAGTCCCAGCGCAGCCAGGCGCGCGGTGTTCAGCGCGTGCCCGGATTCGCTCGGGTGCTGCAGCAGCAACACGCGGCAACGGCTCGGCAACGACGGAATGAGCGCGCACAGGCAGTGGCTCAGCGGGCGGATGCAGCGGGGACAATGCGGACGGGACATCGGCGTTCTGGCGAGAGTGGAGCGGCGGCGCAGTCTGCCATAGATGCGCCGCCAGGAGGCCTCAGCGAGCGAAACGCTCGGCCAGGCCGTGCAGGTAGCCGGCCATCTGTTCCAGCTCCTGGCAGATCGCCGCGCCCTGCTGGGCGTGTCCGGCGCTGTTGTCGGAAAGCTGGGCGATGCGCGTGATCTGCCGGTTGATGTCTTCCACCACCAGGCTCTGCTCTTCCGAGGCAGCCGCCATCTGCTGGCTCATTCCGCTGATGCGCGTCACCGCCTGGCTGATGCTGCCCAGCGACTGATGCACCGACTCCACGCTGCCCAGGCTTTCCTGCGACATCGACTCGCCGCGGCTGACGCTGCTCACCGCGCGGTCGGTGCCGGTGCGCAGGGTCGCGATCAACTGATGGATCTGCTCGGTGGACTGCCGCGTACGCGCCGCCAGGGCGCGAACCTCGTCGGCGACCACGGCGAAACCGCGCCCCTGCTCGCCGGCCCGCGCCGCTTCGATGGCCGCGTTGAGCGCCAGCAGGTTGGTCTGTTCGGCGATGGAGGTGATCACGTCGACGACGCTGCCGATGGCGTGCATCGACGACGCCAGCTCGGTCACCGCCTCGCCGATGTCGTTCACCGCCGCCGCCATCTGCTGCATGGTCACGCGGCTGCCACCGGCCAGGGTCTGCCCCTCGCCGGCGATGCGGTCGGCGTCTTCGGCGGCCCGCGCGGTGTCCTGCACGTTGCGCGCGATTTCCTGGATGGTCGCCGCCATCTGGTTGATCGCGGTGGCGGACTGATCGGTCTCGTTGCGCTGCTGCTCCAGCAATTCGGCGCTGGCGCGCGAGGTTTCCGAGGATTGCGCGGCGCGCTGGCGAACCTGCTCGGCGGCGTCCTCCAGGCGGCTCAGGGCGGTCTGCAAGCGCGCCTCCTGGCTGATCAGCGCCATGTCCAGCTCGGCCTGTGCACCCTGCCCGTCGGAATAGGTGAGCGCCACCAGCGGATCGGTGAAGGCTTTCGGGTGATCGCGCAGGGTTTTCCTGATGTCCTCCTGGCGCGTGAACGACAACCAGGTCGCCAGGCCGAGCATGCAGGCGGCCACCAGCCCGGTGAACGCCCAGCCATCGAGCACGCGGTCGAGCCCGATGATTAGCACCGCGGCGAGGATCAGCGGCCAGGAACGCTGCAGTTCGTGGGTGATGCGCGCCACCTGCGAGCGGGCGGGCTTGCCGGCGCGCAGGCGCGCATAGAGGGCGTCGGCGCGGCGCACCTGCTCGCGGGTCGGCAGCGAGCGCACCGACTCGTAGCCGACCATCTTGCCGTCCTCGTAGATCGGCGTGACGTAGGCGTTGACCCAGTAGAAGCTGCCGTTCTTCGAGCGGTTCTTCACCAGCCCCATCCACGGCTTGCCGCTCTGCAGCGAGGCCCACATCAGGCCGAAGACTTCCGGCGGCATATCCGGATGGCGAACCAGGTTGTGCGGCTGCCCGATCAGCTCCTCGTAGCTGTAACCACTGACCCGGACGAACGCGTCATTGCAGTAGGTGATGTGGCTTTGCAGATTGGTGGTGGAGATCAGCCGTTCCTCGCTGGGAAAGGTGATCTCGGTATCAGTGACAGGCAGGTTTTGACGCATTCGGCACATCCCTTCGCAAGGTGGATTCTTTCCGGACAGCTTGTTTCTTTTCATGTCTAGCACAGCAGGGTCGCATGCCGCCAAACCGCACCGCAAAAATAGCCGAATGGGCGCTCGTCGCGCCGACCGCCGGCCCGGTCGCGCCCTGCGCGGGACGAGTGGACGCCGCGTTCGGCTAGACCGGAGGGGCGTTCCCACGGCGCTGTACCGCGATGCGCCCCTGCCCCGCCGGCTGCACGGGCCAACGGGTTGGCTATCCTGATCGGCATGACCAGACTTCCCTGCGCGGCGAAACCTCCGGTGACAGCGAGCCAGGCGCCTGCCGGCAATCGCCCGGGTATCCTTCGCCCCGTCGAGCCGTTCCGCTGCCGCCCTCGATTTCCGCGCAGCGTCACGGCAAGGCATCGTTTTCACCCACGCGTACGTTCGCGACGTAACCGCGGTAACCGCGCTGGACAAGGTGGTACCCAGGTTTCGCCGCGACGTGCGCCAGTCGAGGTACTCGGAATGAACCAGACCACTGCCCCATGGGTCGACCGTTTCGGCGTGCATGACAAGGCGCAGGACTTCCTGCCCGTCACCGAAGGAGAAACACCATGAGCCAGGTATTGGCGTGCATCGATGCTTCCGTATCCGCCCCCTCCGTGGTCGATTACGCGGCCTGGGCGGCACTGCGCCTGAGCGCGCCGCTGACCTTTCTGCATGTCCTCGACGAGCAGCGCTACCCGCGCGGCGATGCCGGCGGCAACCCCGGCCTGGGCGAGCGCGAGGCCCTGCTCAACGAACTCTCCTCGCTGGATGCCCAGCGCAACCGCCTGGCCCTGGAAGACGGCCGCGTGCTTTTGCAGGAGGCCCGCCAGCGGGCCCACTCGGCGGGCGTTCCGATCGCCGAAACCCAGCAGCGCCATGGCGACCTGCTGCACAGCCTGAACGAGATGCAGGGCGACACGCAGTTGCTGGTGATGGGCCGCCAGGGCGAGCGCAGCGGCGGCCACGCGTTGCAGATCGGCAGCCAGCTGGAGAACGTCATCCGCGCCGTGCCGCGCCCGATCCTGGTGGCGCCGAGCACGTTCCGCGTGCCGCGCCGGCTGATGCTCGCCTTCGACGGCAGCGTCACCGCGCGCCAGGCGGTGGCGACGCTGGCCTCCGGGCCGCTCTGCGAAGGCATGCCGATCCACCTGGTGATGATCGGCGCCGACACCGGCGACAACTGGGCGCCGCTGGACAACGCGGCCGCGCGCCTGGCGTCCGCCGGCTATGACGTGCGCCAGGCGATTCGCCACGGCGAGGTCGTCTCCACGCTGCTTGCCTATCAGGAAGAGCACAGCATCGACGTGCTGGTGATGGGCGCCTACGGGCATTCGCGCATCCGCCAGTTCCTCGTCGGCAGCACCACCGGTGCGCTGCTGCGCTCCAGCAGCGGCGCCCTGCTGATCCTGCGCTGAGGACCGCTGGTTCCCGGCGCCGGCGCGCGCCCTCGATCCTGGGTTACCCTTCACGACGCTGCGACCCAAAGACGCAGCGTTGCGGCCCCGCCACGACCGGGAGCCATCGTCGACCCGTCGGCAGCGTCCACCGGCGCGCGCCACCACCAGGGGATGCCCATGAAAATCGCCGTATTCAGCACCCAGCCCTACGACCGACGCTTCCTCGATGAAGCCAATCTGCAGAGCGACCCGAGCAACCCCTTCGAACTCGTCTATCAGGACGCCAGCCTGTCCGCTCGGACCGTGTCGCTGGCCCAGGGTTGCGAGGCGGTGTGCGTGTTCGTCAACGACGTGCTCGACGCCGAGGTGCTCGAAGCGCTCGCCGGCTATGGCGTGCGCGCCGTGCTGCTGCGCTGCGCCGGTTTCAACAACGTCGACCTGCAGGCCGCCCATCGCCTGGGCCTGTTCGTCGCGCGGGTGCCGGCCTACTCGCCGGAAGCCGTCGCCGAACACACCCTGGCGCTGGTGATGACGCTCAACCGGCACACCCACCGCGCCTACAACCGCGTGCGCGAAGGCAACTTCATGCTCGACGGCCTGCTCGGCATCACCCTGCACGGCAAGACCGTCGGCATCGTCGGCACCGGCAAGATCGGCCTCGCCACCGCGCGCATCTTCAAGGGCCTGGGTTGCCGCGTGCTCGGCTACGACCCCTACCCTTCGGCGGATTTCCTGGCCGTCGGCGAGGTCGTCGCGCTGGACGATCTGCTCGGCGCATCCGACATCGTTTCGCTGCACTGCCCGCTGATGGACAGCACGCGGCACATGATCAACCGCGAGAGCATCCGGCAGATGAAACGCGGCGCGATGCTGGTAAACACCTCGCGCGGCGCGCTGATCGACACGCCGGCGGTGATCGCCGCGCTGAAGTCCAGGCAGCTGGGCTCGCTGGCCATCGACGTCTACGAGCAGGAGGCGCAGCTGTTCTTCCACGACCGCTCCGGCGACATCATCGACGACGACGTCTTCCAGCGTCTGATGACCTTCCCCAACGTGCTGGTTACCGGCCACCAGGGCTTCTTCACCGTGGAAGCGCTGCGCGAGATCTCCGCGGTGACGTTGCACAACCTTGGCTGCCTGCGCGACGGCGTCGCCTGCGCCAACATCGTCCCCGCGGTCTAAGGATCCCTCCATGTGGCAACAAACCTACGATCCGCTGGGTAACGCCTACCTGTCCGCGTTGCTGGCCGCCGTGCCGATCCTGTTCTTCCTCTTCGCCCTCACCGTACTCAAGCTCAAGGGACTCAACGCGGCGCTGCTGACCCTGGCGATCTCGCTGGTGGGCACGCTGCTGCTGTTCGGCATGCCGCCGGCATCGATCCTCGCCGCCGCCGCGTTCGGCTTCCTCAGCGGGCTGTGGCCGATCGGCTACATCGTGCTGATGGCCGTGTGGCTGTACAAACTGGCGGTGAAGAGCGGCAAGTTCGAGGTGATCCGCGGCAGCATCGCGACCATCTCCGAGGACCAGCGCGTCCAGGTGATCCTCATCGCCTTCTGCTTCGGCGCCTTCCTCGAAGGGGCCGCCGGTTTCGGCGTGCCGATCGCGATCTGCGCGGCGCTGCTGGTGGAGCTGGGCTTCAATCCGGTCAAGGCGGCCATGCTCTGCCTGCTGGCCAATGCGGCCTCCGGCGCCTACGGCGCGATCGGCATTCCGGTGCTGGTCGGCGCCCAGCAGGGCGGCGTGGCGCTGGCCGACATGTCGCTGATGATGATCGCGATCATCCAGCTCTCCACGCTGTTCGTGCCGACCCTGCTGATCGCCGTGCTCGACGGCTGGCGCGGCGTGCGCGAGACCTGGCCGGTGCTGTTGCTGATCGGCGCGCTGTTCAGCGCGAGCCAGGCGCTGGTGCTGTATTTCCTCGGCCCGGAGCTGGCCGACATCGTGCCGCCGCTGCTGAGCATGGGCACGCTGGCCGCCTTCATGCAGTTCTGGCGACCGCGGCACATCTACCGCGAGGAAGGCGCGCCGCCGTTGTCCTCGCAGCGCTGGGCGCTGCCCGCGGTGATCTCCGCCTGGTCGCCGTTCTACATCCTCACCGCGGTGATCCTGACCTGGAGCCTGCCGCCGTTCAAAGCCCTGTTCGCCGCCGGCGGACCGCTGGCGGCGACGGTGCTGAAGCTGCCGATCCCGTTCCTAGACCTGCGCATCGAGGAGTTGCCACCCATCGTCGCCGCGCCCCATGCGCTGCCGGCGGTATGGAACGTCGCCCTGATCAGCGCGCCGGGCACCGCCATCCTCATCGCGGTGATCCTCACCGCGCTGTTCTCCTCGCGGCTGTCGCTGCGCAGTTCCGTGCATCAGCTGGAGAAGACCGTCAGCGAGCTGTGGCGGCCGATCTGCATGATCTCGCTGATCATGGCGGTGGCCTACATCGCCAACTTCTCCGGCGCTTCGTCGAGCATCGGCCTGAGCGTCGCCGAGAGCGGCAGGGTGTTCCCGCTGATCGCCCCGGCAATCGGCTGGCTCGGCGTGTTCATCACCGGCTCGGTGGTCAACAGCAACACCCTGTTCGCCCACCTGCAGTCGATCACCGCCACGCAGATCGGCACCAGCCAGGCGCTGCTGGTGGCGGCCAACACCTGCGGCGGGGTGATGGGCAAGCTGATCTCGCCGCAATCCATCGCCATCGCCGCCGCGGCGGTGGGCCAGGTGGGCGGCGAGTCGCAGATCATGCGCACCACGCTGGGCTACAGCCTGGCGCTGCTGGGCTACGTGTGCCTGTGGACGCTGGTGCTGTCGCTGCTGCTCTGAGCCAACGCCTCAGAGGCTGTCGCCAAGCGGCGTCGCGCAGCGTGCGTCGACGCTGCTGTGGATGTCGCCCTGGCGCCCGTCGCTGACCAGCACCGCGCGGCGCTGGGCGATGGCGTCGCGCAGGGCGGCGTAGTAGTCCGGTTGCCGCTCCAGGCGCTCGGTGAGCGGCAGCGCCTCGGCGCGCCCGTCAACCACCCCGCCGACGGTACTCGCGGTCGCCAGTGCATCGTAGGTATCGCTGTCGATGCCACCCAGCGGGTCGAGCAGCATGCCCATCACCACGCCCAGGCTGTCGCGGCTGTTGTGGCTGCCGAGCAACGGCAACTCGAGCACCGGGCCGTCGCCCACGCCCCAGACACCGAAGGTCTGGCCGAAATCCGCGCGGTGGTGCGGCATGCCCCAGCGCTCGGCGACGTCGACTATGCCCAGCACGCCGAAGATCGTGTTCACGCCAAAGCGCCCGCAGCGCATCCTCAGCCGCGAGCAGTTGCTCGACCTCGCCCGCGGCCATGCGCACGACGCCATCGACCGCAGCATCGACGTCCAGGTCAGCCGCCTGCGGCGCAAGCTGGAAGCCGACGCCAAGCGTCCGGTGGTGATTCGCACCGTGCGCAACGGCGGCTACCTGTTCATCCCCGCGGTCAGCCGCCTGTGAAGCGCCGGGTACGGCCGCGCGACACCCTCGTTCGCTGGATCGCCCTGACCATCGCCCTGGCGATGCTCGTCTCGCTGGCGCTGAACGCGCTGTTCATCGAGGTCGCCGGGGTCTGGGCGAAGCCGCCGCTGACCCAGACCGGCCTGCTGGAGCAGGTCGCCGGTGTGGTCCGGGTGATCGAGGCCGCGCCGAGCGAACTGCGCCCACGCCTCGCCGACGCGGCTGGCAACCCGCTGTTCGCCGTGGAATGGCAGGCGCGGCGCGACGCCATCGCGACGCCGGCGGCGGACGATCCGGTGTTCCACGACGGCACGCGGACGATGCGGCGCCTGCTCGGCGACCCGCAGCGGCGGGTGGAGGCCTTCGAGCCCGACGACTTCCCCGACGGCAGCAGCGCGCGCCGCTACCTGATGCTGGTACAACTGCAGGACGCCAGCTGGCTGGCCTTCACCACCCCGGCGCGCAGCTGGGGCCTGAACGCCGCCGCCCGCGCGCTGGTGATCATCGGCCTCGCGCTGATCGCCGCGCTGTCGGTCGCGGCAGTCGCCACCCGGCGGCTGGCGACGCCGCTGCTGAGTTTCGCCAAGGCCGCGCGGCGCTTCGGCGGCGACTTCCACGCCCCACCGATCAAGGCCGTCGGCCCGCACGAAATCCGCCAGGCGATCCTCGCCTTCAACGCCATGCAGGCGCAGATCCGCCACTTCGTCGTCGACCGCACGCAGATGCTCGCGGCGATATTGCACGACCTGCGCGCGCCGCTGACGCGGATGCGCCTGCGCCTGCGCCTGCGCCTGCGCGGCGAGTTCATCGACGACCCCGAGCAGCAGCACAAGCTGTTCCGCGACGTCGACGAGATGCAGGCGATGATCAACGCCGCGCTGGATTTCTTCCGCGACGACGCGCGGCTGGAGCAGGCCACGCCGTTCGACCTGTCCGAGCTGCTGCTGACCCTGGTCGACGATTACCGCGACCAGGGCATCGAGGTGGCCTTCTCGGGCCCTTCCGGGCTGGTCTATCGGGGGCGCCCGCTGGGGCTCAAACGCGCCCTGACCAACCTGCTGGAAAACGCGGTGAAGTACGCCCGCGAGCCGAGCATCGATCTCCAGGCGCTGCCGGGATCGTTACTGATCCGTATCGAGGACCGCGGCCCGGGCATTGCCGAGCAGCAACTGGAGGCGGTCTTCGCGCCCTTCTACCGGCTGGAGGCGTCGCGCAACAAGGCCACCGGCGGCGTCGGGGCTTTCCGCGGCGCGGGCGATCATCCGCGAGCACGGCGGCGAGTTGCGCCTGCGCAATCGTCCCGGTGGCGGGCTGCAGGCCTGCGTCGAGCTGCAGGCGTGAGCCGTGGACGACCTCTCACGCAGCCGGTCGATGGATAGCCCGGCGGCCCGACCTCGCGCTGAAGCGAGTTTGCAATGCCGGACAGGTATGCTGTCCAACGCATCCGCAAAGTTCGATGGGTAAAGCATGTATCACGGGGAGCGCTTCAATGCCTGGACCCACCTGGTCGGCGCCGTTCTGGCACTGGTCGGCGCGGTCTGGTTGCTGACTCTCGCGGCGCAGGACGGTGCGCCACGCAAGGTCGTCGCGGTGGCCATCTACGGCGTCACGCTGGTGCTGCTCTACAGCATTTCCACCGTCTACCACAGCGTGCGAGGGCAGGCGAAGGTGGTGATGCGCAAGCTCGATCACCTGTCGATCTACCTGCTGATCGCCGGCAGCTACACGCCGTTCTGCCTGGTGACGCTGCAGGGCGCCTGGGGCTGGACGCTGTTCGGCATCGTCTGGGGGCTCGCGCTGGTGGGCATGCTGCAGGAGATCAAGCCGCGCTCCGAGGCACGCGTGCTGTCCATCGTGATCTACGCAGTGATGGGCTGGATCGTGCTGGTGGCGGTGAAGCCGCTGATCGCCGCGCTCGGCCGCGAGGGCTTCATCTGGCTGGCCGCCGGCGGCGTGTTCTACACCGTCGGGATCATCTTCTTCGCCTTCGACAGCCGCTTCCGCCACTGGCACGGCATCTGGCACCTGTTCGTCATCGCCGGCAGCCTGCTGCACTTCGTGGCGATCTTCTTCTACGTGCTCTGAGCCGCGCGAGGGCGCGGCGGCCTCCGGCTCCGGCATCTTTCCTGCAAGGTTCTTCGCGCCCTTGCCGCCAGGCCAGGTCGCCCGCATCTCGCTTTTGGCGTACCACGCCCCGGTATCGGCCGCTACAGCCCGCTGCGCTGGCGCAGCGGCACCTCCTTCCGCTAGACGAGACGCTCAATGGCATTCGACTGGGGCTACTTCCTTTCGCTGTTTTCCCTGCCTTCCCTGTGGAAGGCGTGCGCCACGGTGATTCAACTCAGCGTGCTGGCCTGGCTGATCGCACTGCCGCTGGGCTTTCTGCTGGCGGCGGCGCGACAGTCCGCGCTGGCCTGGTTGCGCCTGCCGGCGGCGGCTTACGTGTTTTTCTTCCGCAGCCTGCCGTTCATCGTCCTGCTGCTGTTCGTCTACAACCTTCCGCTGCTGGTGCCCGAGGGGCGCGCGTTCTCGGCGCCGTTCCTCGCCGGCCTGATCGCGCTGGTGCTCGGCCAGACCGCCCACATGGCCGACGTGCACAGCCGCGCGCTGGCGGAGGTGGGCAAGGTCCAGCAGGAAGCCGCCAGCGCCATCGGCCTGAAGCCGCTGACCACGCTGCGCCTGGTTCTGGTGCCGCAGGTGTTGCAGCGCGTGCTGCCGGCACTGACCGAGCGCTATCTGGCGACCCTCAAGCTGACCTCGCTGGTATCGCTGATCGCCCTGAGCGAGCCGTTATGGGTCGGCCAGCAGCTCTACGGCGCCAACCACAAGGTGCTGGAGACCCTGGCCGCCGTCGGCCTCTACTACGTGGCGATGGTGGCGGTGTTCGGCTGGGCGCTGGGCCGCCTGGAGTGGCGCCGGCAGTTCGTCGTCTACGAAGCGCCGCTGCTCGACGCGGAGCAGTTGCAGACCCTGCGCCGCGGCCTGCCGGCGCTGCATATCCGCGCGGCGGTCAAGGCGGCCGGCTCGCCGGACGCGCTCTGGCTCACGCACATCCACAAGAGCTACGGCAGCCATCCGGTGCTCGACGGGGTCAACCTGCGGGTCCGTCCCGGAGAGTCGATCGCCCTCCTCGGCCCGCCGGGATCGGGGCGCAGCTCGCTGTTGCGCACGATCAACGGGCTGGAACGCATCGATCAGGGCGAGATCGTGCTGTTCGGCGAAAGCTACATCCACGCCGGCGACCACATCGGTTCGGCGCAGGTGGCCCGCGGGCTGCGACGCATCGGCATGCTTTTCGCCGACATCGGCCTGTTCCCGCATCTCAGCGTGCTCGACAACCTTCTGCTGGTACCGCGCCGGCAGCGCCGCGACGACGACCACGCGCTGCGCCGCCAGGCCTACGCCATGCTCGGCCGCCTCGGCCTGCTGGCGCATGCGGGACGCTTCCCGCAGCAACTCGACCACGCCCAGCAGCAACGCGCGGCGCTGGCCCGCGCGCTGCTGCTGAAACCCGACATTCTGCTGTGCGACGACCCCACCGCGCGGCTCGAGGACCCGGTCGCCGCACGCCAGCTGCTGGACAGCCTGCGCGCACTGACCGAGCAACGCCTGAGCGTGGTGATCGTCACCGACGACACGGATTTCGCGCTGACCTGCGACCGCGTGGTGATCATGGAGAAGGGGCAGATTCGCGTTAACGGCAACGCGCAGACGCTACGCCAGAGCAGCGACCCGCAGGTACGCAAGCTGCTCGATCTGGATCGGGGTGTGGGGATCGATTGATCCGTCGCGGATGCGCGTACGCCGAAGCGCAGGCTTCGGCGAAGGCTCGGAGGATGCGGCGTGGGGCGCCGCGGGATTCAGCGTCGCTGGCGGCGGCGCTCTTCGGCCAGGCGGCGCTGCTCTTCGCTGACCACACGGATCGGCTGCAGGCAGGCGGCGTGATCGGCGCCGAAGAATGCGTTGAGCTGTGCAATCAGACGTTCGAACCAGGTCTTCATACTTCTCTCCTCTTGAGCCTGAGCGGGCGGTCGTGCGACCGCCTCGCCAGAGCATAGTCCAACAGCGGGACCGGATGCCGCAAGGGCACTGCCGGTCAGCCGTCGGCTCGTACCCGCCATAATGTGTTACTGGAATCGTCAGCGACCAGCAGCGAGCCGTCCGGCAACACCGCGATACCCACCGGCCTTCCATGGACTTCACCCTTGGCGGAGTCGGCGATGAAGCCGGTCAGGAAGTCCTCCATGGGGCCGCTCGGCCTGCCCTCCCTGAACGGCACGAAGACCACCTTGTAGCCAGACAGCTCGCTGCGATTCCACGAACCGTGCTGACCGATGAAAGCGCCGCCGCGGTACTTCTGCGGAAACGCCTTCTGGGTGTAGAACGCCAGGCCGAGCGAGGCAGTGTGCGCCCCCAGCGGCACGTCCGGTACCTGTGTCTTCGCCACAAGGTCCGGGCGCTTGCCGGCCATCCGCGGGTCCTCGTGAACGCCGAAGTAGGCGTAGGGCCAGCCGTAGAAGGCGCCTTCGCGAACCTCGGTGAGGTAATCCGGGACCAGGTCCTCGCCTAAGTTGTCGCGCTCGTTCACCGTGGTCCACAGCGTCTGGGTGCCTGGCGCCCAGCCCATACCGACGGGGTTGCGCAGCCCGGACGCATAGATGCGCTCGCCGCTGCCGTCGGGGTTGATCTCGAGGATGCTGGCGCGGCGCTGCTCTTCCTGCATGCCGTGCTCGGCGAGGTTGCTGGCCGAGCCCACCGAAACGTAGAGCTTGCTGTTGTCGGCATTGGCCAGCAGGTTGCGGGTCCAGTGATTGTTGTAGCCACCGGCGGGCAGGTCGAGGACCTTCTCGCCCTTGCCGTGGATCTTCTGGTCGCCGGTCTGGTACGGGTAACGCCACAGCGAATCGGTGTTGGCGACGTAGAACCAGTTCCCCACCACCTGCATGCCCAGCGGCTGGTTGAGGTTTTCCAGGAAGCTCACGCGCAGCTCCGGCTGGCCGTCGCCATCGCTGTCGCGGAACAGGGTGATGCGGTTGGCGCTACGGCCGAGGTTCTGCGAACCCAGCTTGCCCTCCTGCGCGGCTTCGCCCTTGTCCGCCGCGGACTTCAACTCGGTGTTGGCTTCGGCCACCAGCACGTCGCCGTTCGGCGTGACATAGATCCAGCGCGGGTTGCGCAGCCCGTCGGCGTACTTGCTGACGCTGAAGCCGGCGGGCGCCCTGGGCGTCGCGCCCTCCTTCCAGCCGACAACCTTGCTGTAGTTCTTCACCTTGTGGGCCGGGTCCGGGGCCGGCAGCGTGGCCTGGTTGGCGGCCTGGGCGCTTCCGGCCACGGCGAAGGCGGCGAACAGCAGGGTTCCGTAGCGGATGGAGCGGTCTTCTTGCAGCACGGACATGGGCCGGAATCCTTCAACTGAACGGGCGGGCGTTAAAGGATCGACCGGGGAGCTTTCGGCTAAGTTCAGCCCGCGTCAACGTTCAGCCAGGAAGGATGTAACGCGATTTGAGCGAGCCCGGCGGACACCGCTCCGGAGCGTTTCCTCACCCCAGCGGCACCCGCAACCGCTCCGCCAGCCAGGGCAGCACCGCCTCGCAGGGCAGCTCGACCTTGGCGGTCAGCAGGTCGTCGGCGCGGGTCTTGCCGAGGTTCACCGCGATCAGCGGCTTGCCCTGGCGGACGACTTCGCGGCATAGCCGGAAGCTCGAATAGGTCATCAGCGAGGAACCGATCACCAGCATGCCGGCGGCGCGCTGCACCGCGTCCCAGGCGGCCTGCGCCGTGGCCGGCGCGACGTTGTCGCCGAAGAACACCACGTCGGGCTTGAGCCGGTCGCCGCCGCAGGCCGGGCACAGCGGCGCCCGGAAGTCGGCCAGATGATCCGCGGCCAGCAGCGTGTCGCCATCCGGCGCCTGCACCGCGTCGACCTCCCGCAGGTGGGGATTCAGCGTCTCCAGTTGCACTTGCACCCGGTCGCGGCGCAGCCGCTCGCCGCAATCCAGACAGACCACCCAGGCCAGGTTGCCGTGCAATTCGATGAGCTGGCGGTGCCCCGCCGCCTCGTGCAGGCCATCGACGTTCTGGGTGATCAGCCCGCCGATGTGCCCGCCGCGCTCCAGGGCGAACAGTGCGCGGTGCGTGGCATTCGGTTCGGCACGCCGCACCCGCGGCCAGCCGAGCATCGCTCGCGCCCAGTAGCGCCGTCGCCCCGCCGCCGAGGTGACGAATTCCTGGTGCATCATCGGCGCGCTGCCTCGCCGCACGCCCTCCGCGTCGCGGTAATCGGGAATGCCCGAGGCGACGCTGATCCCGGCGCCGGTAACGACCAGCAACGGGGTTTCGGCGAGCAGTTCGCCGAGCGTGTGCAGCGCTTCATCGGGATGCGGCCGGGCCGCTGGCTGGTCCATGTTCAGGCTGCCGTGCTGCGGGCGATGTCGAGGTCCGCCGCCGACGGCGCCGCTGCCGATGCGCCTTCCTGCAGCGCCACCCAGGCCCGCAGGTTCGGCCCGAGCATGTCCTTGCGCCACATCAGCCAGGTGCTGGAGGTGTCGAACGGCGCCGCCAGGGCATGCACGTCGACACCCTCGCGGCCGGGCATGCTGTCGAGCATCGAGCGCGACATCATCGCCACGCCGCCGCCGGCGATCACACAGGCCAGCATGCTGTGGTAGGACTCGATTTCCATCACCCGGCCCATCGGCGCGCGCGAAGCGGCGTACCAGCCCTCCAGGCGCCGGCGATAGGCGCAACGCGAGCGGAAGGTGTACACCGCCTCCCCCGCCACGTCGCGGGCGCAGCGTACCGGCGCATGGCCGGCGGCGGTGACCAGCACCATCTGTTCCTGCAGCAATTCGATCCCGTCCAGCTCGCTGTAGTCCAGCGGGCCGTCGACCAGCGCGGCGCCGAGACGACCGTCGATCAGACCCTCGACTAGATCGCCGCTGGTCATGGTCTGAACCTGCAGGTTCACCTCGGGATAGGCGCGGTGGTAGCGCGCGAGCATCGCCGGCAGATGGATCGCCGCCGTGCTGTACATCGAGCCGATGACGAAATCGCCGCAGGGCTCACCGCCGCGCAGCGCCGCCTCGGCTTCGGCATGCAGCGCGAACAGGCGTTCGGCGTAGCTCTGCAGGATCTTCCCCGGCCCCGACAGTTGCAGGCGCTGGCGCTCGCGCAGGAAGAGCTCGACGCCCAGCGAATCCTCCAGCTGACGCAGGCGGGTGGAGAGGTTCGAGGGCACGCGGTTCATCCGCAGCGCCGCCTTGGCGATGGAGCCCTCCTCGGCCACCGCCTGGAAAATACGCAATTGACTCAGTTCCATGCACGTCGCTCCAAGACAAACCATTCTCAAATTGTGAACAAGTGATTCTTTATTATTCGTTTTTTATGAAGATGTCAAAGCCCTATGATCGAATCCAGAAACCTGAACTGGAGCCGCACATGCCCCCTCTCGTCCGCATCCTCGCCAGCGTGCTGGCACTCATCGTGGCCATGGGCGTCGGTCGTTTCGCACTCACGCCCCAGCTCCCGCACCTGATCGCCGAAGGCCAGGTCGACCTCACCGGCGCCGGGCTGATCGCCGCCGCCAACTACCTCGGCTATCTGGTCGGCGCGCTCGACGCCCTCTACGCCGCCTCGCCGCGCCGCGCCAGGCAGCGCCTGATCGGCGGGCTCTGGGCCTGCGTCGCCATCACCCTGATGTCGGCCCTCGGCCACGGCCTCTGGGCCCACGCGATCCTGCGTTTCGCTGCCGGCGTTGCCAGCGCCTGGGTGCTGGTGGTGCTCACCTCCGCCGCCAGCCAGCTCGCGGTGCAGGCCGGCAAGGCGCACTGGGGCGGGCTGATCTTCACCGGGCCGAGCATCGGCGTGCTGATCACCGGGCTGGTGGCGCTGGGCATGAACCTGCATGGGCAGAATTCCTCGGCGCTGTGGCTGGCCTACGGCGTCATCGCGCTGGTGCTGGCCGCGATCGCCCAGCCGCTGATACCGATGCCGCAAACCCCGCCGCCGATACCCGCCGGCTCGGACGGCAAGCGCCATCGCGCGTTCTATGCGCTGCTCGGTGCCTACACCCTGGTCGGTGCCGGCTACATCATCCCGGCGACCTTCCTCTCGCAGATGGCCGCCAGCCGCTTCCACGGGCAATGGCAGGCCGACCTGTTCTGGCCGGCCTTCGGCCTGATCGCCACCGTCGGCGTGCTGCTGGTCGCCTTCCGCAAACCCACACCCGGCGGCACCGGGCGCTGGCTGATCGGCGCGCTCTGGCTGCAGGCCGCCGGCGTGCTCGCCTGCCTGTTCCCCGGCATGAGCGGCCTGGCACTGGGCGTGGCATTGTGCGGCGGGCCGTTCCTCGCCGGGATGCTGCTGGTGATGCAGTACGCCCGCGAACTCGACCCGCACGGCCATGCGCGCAACGTCGGCATCCTCACCGCCGGCTTCGCCGTCGGCCAGTTGAGCGGCCCGCTGATCGCGGCGCTCAGCAGCCACTTCAGCGGTGGTCTGCAGGCGGCGCTGGGCGTGGCCTGCGCGGCGATGGTGGTGGCCGGCCTGCTGATGCTGCCGCCGGTGCGCGAGCAGCGCCGGCTCGGGCAACTGGCGGCCGAGCGCTAGTTGAACACCGCTGGTGCGCACGGCGCACCCTACGCCGGCCCGTACGCCACGCATTCCGTAGGGTGCGCCTGACGGTGAAAGCCGAGCCGCGCACCAGCAAGCAACCGGCGCCATGCATTCCGTAGGGTGCGCCGCGCGCACCGATGACGGTGAAGGCTGACCCGCGCGAAACGCGCTTGCCCGGACTCAACCCGCAGCGAGTGCCTTGCGCCGGTAGGGGAAGACGTCGATCACCTTGCCTTCGCGAATCGCGCTCTGCAGGCTCTTCCAGTAGTCGGCGTCGTACAGGTCGCCGTGCAGCTTGGCGAACAGGCGGCGCTGGGCCAGGTCGACGAACAGGAAGCGCGGAAACTCCTCGGGAAAGACGTCGTGCGGGCCCACCGAATACCAGGGCTCGGCGGACATCTCGTCCTCCGGGTAGCGCGGCGGCGGGATGTGCCGGAAGTTCACCTCGGTGAGGAAGCTGATCTCGTCGTAGTCGTAGAACACCACGCGGCCGTGGCGGGTGACACCGAAGTTCTTCAGCAGCATGTCGCCGGGGAAGATGTTCGCCGCCGCCAGTTGCTTGATCGCCAGCCCGTAATCCTCCAGCGCGTGCAGCACCTGGGCCTCGCTGGCGTTCTCCAGGTAGAGGTTCAGCGGGATCATCCGGCGCTCGGTCCAGCAGTGCCGCACCAGCACGGTGTCGCCCTGCACCTCGACGGTGGACGGCGCAACCTCGAGCAGCTCGGCCAGGCACTCCGGCTCGAACTTGGAGAGCGGGAAGCGGAAGTCGGAGAACTCCTGGGTATCGGCCATCCGCCCCACCCGGTCGACGCTCTTCACCAGGCGATACTTCTCGATCACCGTGGCGTGGTCGACGTTCTTCGACGGCGAGAAGCGGTCCTTGATGATCTTGAACACGGTGTTGAAGCCGGTCAGCGTGAACACGCTCATCACCATGCCGCGCACGCCCGGCGCCATCACGAAGCGGTCGTCGGTGGTCGCCAGATGGCCGATCAGCGCGCGATAGAATTCCGACTTGCCGTGCTTGTAGAAGCCGATCGAGGTGTACAGCTCGGCGACGTGCTTGCCCGGCAGGATGCGCTTGAGGAAGCCGACGAACTCCGCCGGGATCGCCACGTCGACCATGAAATAGGTACGCGTGAAGGAGAAGATGATCGAGACCTCCGCCTCGTCGGTGATCAGCACGTCGGCCTGGATGCCGAGCCCTTCGCGGTTGAGCAGCGGGATCACCAGCGGCCATTGCTCGTCGCGGGTGTAGAGGCGCCCGACGAGATAGGCGCCCTTGTTGCGGTAGAGCACCGAAGAGAACAGCTCCACGGTCAGCGCCGGGTCCTTGCACACCCAGTCCGGCAGCGACGCGCGCAGCTGCGCCTCCATGCGTTGCAGATCGCCGGCCGGGTCGGCGTAGGCGACGTCGAAGGCGTAGTCGGCGAACAGTTGGGCGAGCATTTCGTCCAGCCTGCCGTGCGGCCGGTAGGTGCGCGTCTGCACCGCGCGCTCCTGGCCGCGCAGCGACGGGCGCGTGGTGTGGACGAACATGGTGCCGTCGCTGATGCAGTCGTGGCTGAACAGGTTGCAGAAGATCGAGTTGAACCAGGTTTCCGCCAGTTCGTCGTCGAAGCGCAGGTTGATCAGCGCGATGTAGGCGCTCTTCACCAGCGGCCAGGCCTGCACGTCCAGCAGCACCTGCGCATCGAACGCCTGCGGCAGACGTTGCGCCGTTTCGGCGACCTTTTCCTCGTACAACGCGATCCGCGCCGCCGAGGCGCGCTGCGCCTCCTGCCACTGCGCCTGCTCGAAACGCGCGCGGGCGCCGTCGGTGATCTGGCGGAAATGCTCACGGTAATCGTCGAAACCATCGAGGATCGCGCGGGCGATGTCAGCGGCCGGCCATTGCTGCGCCATGGGGAAGTCCCTGCGGTGAAAGGTAGTGCCGAGCTTAGTCAGTGGCCGGAGGAAGCGAAAGCCGCTGGCGGGCCGGACCGTTCGCATGTCGGCGCGGGCGGTTTGCGCGGCGCTGCAGTTCTCCTGCGGATGCAGTGTGGAGGTGACGCCCATGTCCCCATGCAGCGCGCCGGCGATCTGCTCGCGCAGGCGAGCGACGTTGGCCCTGAGGCCGAAGCGGCCGACCTGCGGCGTGTCCGCCAGCGCCTTGAGCTTTCCGACCGAACGGCGCCCACGACGAAGCGCGAGCAATCGCGTCGTCGGGATCGGTAAGGGGAATGGCGGAAAAAGAACTCAGTTGACCAGGGCGACGGCCTTGATCTGCGCGTACACCTGGATGCCGCCGCGCAACTCCAGCTCGACCGCGGAACGCCGGGTGATGCGCGAGAGCAGCACCGCGCCGCCAAGGTCGATGCGCACCAGGCTTTGCGCGCTGTCCGGCTCATGGAGCACGTCCAGCACCTGCCCTTGCAGCTGGTTGAGGATGCTGCTGCGCTGCGGCTTCTCCAACGCCAGGCTGACGTCGCGCGCCTGGATGCCGACGCGCACCCCTCGCCCGGCCGGCAGCTCGGTCAGCGGCAACGCCAGGCGCCCGCCCGGCACCCGCACGTAGCTGAGCAGGAAGGCCTCGTCATGCGCTTCGATTTGCCCTTCCAAGGCGGTTTCCGCCTCGTCCAGATGCGCCAGCGGCAGCTCGGCGCTGGTCAGCACCCGGTTCAGCGGGCCGGCAGCGCGCACCGCGCCGCCTTCCAGATAGAGCATGTGATCGGCCAGGCGGGTGACTTCGGCCAGCGAGTGGCTGACGTAGAGCATCGGGATGCCCAGCTCGGCGTGCAGGCGCGCTAGGTACGGCAGCACTTCCTGCTTGCGCCGCTGGTCCAGCGCGGCCAGCGGCTCGTCGAGCAAGAGCAGGCGTGGGCTGGTGGCCAGCGCACGGGCGATGCCGACGCGCTGCCGCTCGCCACCCGACAGGCGCTGCGGCGAGCGCTCGAGCAGATGACCGATGCCGAGCAGCTCCACCGCCTGGTCCAGGGAAATCCGCCGCTCGCTCGCCGGGATGCGGCGCTGGCCGTACTCCAGGTTGCGCCGCACGCTGAGGTGCGGGAACAGGCTGGCCTCCTGGAACACGTAGCCAAGCGGACGTTTGTGCGGTGGCACGAACAGCCCGCGCAACTCGTCCTGCCAGCATTCCCCGGCGACCGTCACCCGCCCGCCGCGCGCCCGCTCCAGCCCGGCGATGCAGCGCAGCAGCGTGGTCTTGCCGGAGCCGGAATGACCGAAGATCGCCGTGACGCCGGAGACCGGCAGGCGCGCCTCGACCCGCAGGCCGAAGTCCACCCAGCCGTGCTGCAGGTCCAGTTCGATGTAGGCGGAGTCGCTCATCTCAGACCATCCGCTGACGGGAGTTGAAAGTGTAGAGCGCCAGCAGCACGAGGAAGCTGAACACCAGCATGCCGCCGGCCAGCCAGTGCGCCTCGGCGTATTCCAGCGCCTCGACGTGATCGTAGATCTGCACGGAAACCACCCGCGTGCGTTCCGGGATGTTGCCGCCGATCATCAGCACCACGCCGAACTCGCCGACGGTGTGGGCGAAGCCGAGGATCGCGGCGGTGATGAAGCCGGGACGCGCCAGCGGCAGCACCACGCTGAAGAAGGTGTCCAGCGGCGAGGCGCGCAGGGTCGCGGCGACTTCCAGCGGGCGCTTGCCGATGGCCTCGAATGCCTGCTGCAACGGCTGCACCACGAAGGGCATCGAATAGAACACCGAGCCGACCACCAGCCCGGCGAAGGTGAACGGCAGCAGGCCGAGGCCGAGCCATTGCGTCAGCGCTCCCAGCGGACCGCGTGGGCCGAGACTGACGAGCAGGTAGAAGCCGAGCACCGAGGGCGGCAGCACCAGCGGCAACGCCACCAGCGCACCGAACAAGCCACGCAGCCGCGAACGCGTGGTCGCCAGCCACCAGGCGATGGGCGTGCCGACGACCATCAGGATCAACGTGGTCAGCCCGGCCAGCTCGATGGTCAGGCGGACAGCGGAAAGATCGACGGCTGAAGGCAAGCGGCGGACTCCTTGGCGCTACTCGGGGAAAAAGACATCCGGCGCAGACAGGCTGCACCGGATCATGCTGCGGAGAAATTTACAGGGTGTAGCCGTAGGAGCGAATGATTGCCGCGGCCTTCTCGCCTTTCAGGTAATCGACCAGCGCCTTGGCGGCCGGGTTGTCCCTGCCCTTGGCGAGGATCTGCGCGTCCTGGCGGATCGGCGAATAGTACTCGGCGGGCACCTGCCAGGCCGAGCCGCTGACCAGCTTGCCGTCTTCGGTGACCTGGGACAGCGCGACGAAGCCCAGCTCGGCGTTCTCGGTGGCGATGAACTGATAGGCCTGGGTGATGTTCTCGCCGGTGACGATGCGGCTTTCGACCTTCTGGGTCAGGCCCAGCTTGTCCAGGGTCTGCATGGCAGCGGCGCCGTAGGGCGCGGCTTTCGGGCTGGCGATCGACAGGTGCTTGAAGTCGCCCCTGGCCAGCACCTGGCCCTTGGCGTCGACGTAGCCGGGTTTGGCCGACCACAGCACCAGCTTGCCGATGGCGTAGGTGAAGCGGCTGCCCTCGACGGCGGCCTTCTCGCTTTCCAGCTTGGCCGGCGTGGCATCGTCGGCCGCGAGGAACACCTCGAACGGCGCGCCGTTGGTGATCTGCGCGTAAAACTTGCCGGTCGCGCCGAAGGTCAGCACGGCCTGGTTGCCGGTGTCCTTCTCGAACTGCTCGGCGATCTTCTTCATCGGCTCGGTGAAGTTGGCGGCAACCGCCACCTGCACCTGCTCGGCGTGGGCAAGGGTCGAGAACAGCGCCAGGGCAACGGCGGCGAACAGGGTCTTACGGGCTTTCATGGTGACGCTCCTTGGGTGGGATCAATCGTAAACGGCGAGGATGACGCTGGAGGCCTTGAACAACGCGCACGCCTGCTGGCCGACGGCGAGACCGAGGGTTTCGCAGCTGCCGTGGGTGACCACCGAGGTGACGCTGCGCCCGGACGGCAGCAGCAGGCTGACCTGGTCGTTCACCGAGCCGGCCTGGATCTCGACGATCTCGCCCCACAACTGGTTGCGCGCGGTGAGCTGCAGTTCGCGGTCGGTGCTGAGCAGCACCGACGAGGACTTGATGAAGGCGAAGACCTCCTTGCCGATCGCCAGGCCGAGGTTTTCCGCGCTGGATTTGGTGATCACCGCGATCAGCTCGCTCTGCGCATCCAGGCGCAAGCGCACTTCGTAATCGACGCCGCCGTCGCGCAGGCCGGTGATCGGCCCAGAGAACTGGTTGCGTGCGCTGGTCTTCATCGAGAGTCGATGCATGAGACTCTGGAACTCCTGAACATCGGCTGCTCCGACTTCCCCCAGGCGCGCGCTGAGCCGGTCGAGCGCGAGCTGGTACTCGATTTCCAGCGCCCGGTACATGGCGACGATGCTGCGCCCGTAGTCGGTGAGCTGGGTGCCGCCGCCCTGGCGCCCGCCGGTGACACGCACCACCAGCGGTTGCGGGGCCATGTTGTTCATCGCATCCACCGCATCCCACGCCGCCTTGTAGGACAGCGGCACGGCTTTCGCCGCCTGGCTGATGGAGCCGAGTTCGCCGATCTGCTCGAGCAGGCGGATACGCGTGTCGGAGAGCGACGTGCCGACCGCGCTCTCCAGTGAAAGCCTGCCGATGAAACGCTGTGGGACGTTGGTCATGGAAAATCCTCTGTATAGACTGGCATATAGCGAGAAGCGTGCCAGATCACCGCGCCGCTATGGTTGCCTCTATATCGAACTGTTTTCTAGAGTCGACACCGGCGGATCGGATTTTTGATCTGGATTATTTATGTAGCGAACAATACAACGTCGTTAACGCGACAAGGGAGAGCAGCATGCAGATAAGTGCGCGCAATCGGCTGTCAGGGAAAGTTCTGCAATGCCATACCGGCGCGGTCAACGCCGAGGTGGAGATCGATCTGGGCGACAACGACCGCCTGGTGGCCATCGTCACCATGGACAGCCTGCGCGAGATGCAGCTGGCCGCCGGCGTCGAGGTGGTCGCCCTGGTGAAGGCGCCCTGGGTGATGCTGATGACCGGCAGCGACGACTTCCAGTTGTCCGCCCGCAATCAACTGACCGGCACCGTGGAGAACATCGAGACCGGCGCGGTGAACGCCGAAGTCACCCTGCGTCTGGCGGGCGGCGCGCAACTCACGGCCATCGTCACCCGCGAAGCCGTCGCCGAACTCGGCCTGGCGGCCGGCAAACCCGCTACCGCGCTGATCAAGGCGTCGCACATCATCCTCGGTCGCAAGAAGTCCTGATCGGAACGGGGGCGCCACCCTGGCGCCCCCGGACCACACCGGTCAGCCGGCGCTCTTCGGCTGGCGGAAAACGAACAGCAGCCCCGCCACGATCAGCCCCATTCCCGCCAGACTCAGCGGCGCAAGGCGATTGTCGAACACCAGGTAATCGAGCAACGCGGTCACCGCCGGCACCAGGTAGAACAGGCTGGTGACGTTGACCAGGTTGCCCCGTGCGATCAGCCGGTACAGCAGCAGCGTCGCCAGCACCGAAATCAGCAATCCCATCCACAGCACCGACACCCAGAATTCGACGCCCGCCTCGATCTCGAACGGCTGGAACGGCACGAACGCCGCGCACAGCAGCGTACCCGCCAGGTACTGCAGCGGCAGGCTGCCGAGCGGGTTGTCGTGCATGCGCTTCTGCATGATCGAACCGCCGGTCATGCTCGCCAGCGCCAACAGGCCGCACAGCGTGCCCGCCCATGAGAGGCCGGCCAGGCCGATGCTCTGGTAGACCACCAGCACCAGCCCGAGCAGACCGAGGCACAGGCCGAACAGCCGGCTCGGCGAGAGGCGCTTCTCCAGCAGCACCGCGGTGAGGATCGGCTGGACGCCGAGCAGCGTCGCCATCACGCCGGGCGTCACCTGCAGGTCCAGCGCCAGCAGGTAGAAGATCTGGTAGGCGCCGAGCAGCACCAGCCCGGTCGCCACGGCATATCCGCGTGCCGCCCTGGTGCCCGGCAGGCGCAACGGCAGAGCCCGGGCGAGGATCGTCAGCGCCAGCAAGGCGATGACGAAGCGCACCAAGAGGAAGGCGAACGGCGAGGCATGCGCCAGGCCCCATTTGGAAACGATGGCGCCGCTGCTCCAGAGCAGCACGAAGAGGCTCGTCGACGCGCACGCGACGAGGTTGTTGCGGGTAAAGAACTGCATGTTGCCACCTGTGAAATCGGCAAGGAGGACCACGCCAGCGGCGTGGGAGTGCAGGGAACGGGACGCCGGCGAACCGGCGCGGCTCAGGCCAGTGGCGGCGGCGGAGCCAGGCAGCCCGCGGGCGGGCTCACAGGTGGCGGGGCGAGTGGCGCGGCAACGGCACGGGCACGCGGCGCTACGTTCAGGGCGAACGAAGAGGCAAAGGGGCGGGCCGTGGGCGAAGCAGACATGATCAATCTCGAAACGGGTCGGGAAGAGCCCCGACTATAACCACGAAGCGGCGACGAACGAAAGGCCGGACCCGCAGGGCGGGCCCGGCGCCGGTGCTACTGCTGCAGCTCCTGCTCGCTGAACAGGCCGTCGAACAGCATGCTCGACAGGTAGCGCTCGCCGGAGTCCGGCAGGATCACCACGATCGTCTTGCCCTGCATTTCCGGGTGTTCGGCCAGGCGAACCGCGGCAGCCATCGCCGCGCCGCAGGAAATCCCGCAGAGAATCCCCTCCTCGCGCATCAGGCGCAGGGCCATCGTCTTGGCCTCCTCGTCGCCCACCTGCTCGACACGGTCGACGATGGACAGGTCGAGGTTCTTCGGCACGAAGCCGGCGCCGATGCCCTGGATCTTGTGCGGCGCGGGCTTGATCTCCTCCCCAGCCAGCGCCTGGCTGATCACCGGCGAACCGATCGGCTCCACGGCGACGGAAAGGATCTTCTTGCCCTTGTTCAGCTTGATGAAGCGCGACACGCCGGTGATGGTGCCGCCGGTGCCGACGCCGGCCACCAGCACGTCGATGCTGCCGTCGGTGTCGTTCCAGATTTCCGGGCCGGTGGTCTTCTCATGGATCGCCGGGTTGGCCGGGTTCTCGAACTGCTGCAGCAGCAGGTATTCGCCGGGGTTGGAGGCGGCGATCTCGCTTGCTTTGTCGATCGCGCCCTTCATGCCCTTGGCCGGCTCGGTGAGCACCAGCTCCGCGCCGAGCGCCTTGAGCACCTTGCGCCGCTCCAGGCTCATCGACGCCGGCATGGTCAGGATGAGCTTGTAGCCACGCGCCGCGGCCACGAACGCCAGCCCGATGCCGGTGTTGCCGGAGGTCGGCTCGACGATGGTCATGCCCGACTTCAGGCGCCCGGATTCCTCGGCATCCCAGACCATGCTCGCGCCGATCCGGCACTTCACCGAATAGGCCGGGTTGCGACCCTCGATCTTGGCCAGCAGGGTGACGCCTTTCGGCCCCAGGCGATTGATCATCACCAGCGGCGTATTGCCGATGGCCTGTGCGTTGTCAGCATAGATGCGGCTCATGGAGGTCCCCGCGGCAAGTGGCTTGAGAAAGCGCATAAGCCTATTCCCCATGGGGTTTCTCGTCCAGCGAACTCCCCGACGCCCAAGGCTGTCCATCGAGCGACGCCACCCGGAAATGGAACCCTCATGAAACGTCGCTACAGCATGCCCCTGTGGATCGCGCTGGCCCTCGTCCTGTTGCTGCTGGTCGCTCACTTGGCCCTGCCCTACGTGGTGCGCGACTACCTGAACGGCAAGCTCGCCGACATGGGCGAATACCGCGGGCGGATAGCCGACGTCGACCTCGCCTGGTGGCGTGGCGCCTACCGCATCAACGGGCTGGTGATCGAGAAGGCCAGCGGCGACGTTCCGGTCCCGTTGCTGGAAGCGCCGCTGATAGACCTCTCGGTGAGCTGGCATTCGCTGTGGTACGACCACGCGGTGGTGGCGCAGGTCATCTTCCAGTCGCCCAAGCTCAACTTCGTCGACAGCGAGGACCCGAAGCAGGACCAGACCGGTGAGGGCGTCGACTGGCGCGACCAACTGGAGCAACTGCTGCCGATCACCCTCAACGAAGTCCGCGTGGTCGACGGGCGCCTGGCGTTCCGCAATTTCCAGTCGCAGCCGCCGGTGGACGTGTTCGCCAGCGAGGTCGACGCCAGTGTCTACAACCTCACCAACACCGCCAGCGCGGATGGAAAGCGCGTCGCCACCTTCAAGGGACACGCCGCGCTGTTCGGCCAGGCGCCGCTCGAGGCGAGCGCGAGCTTCGACCCCTTCACCAATTTCGAGGATTTCCAGCTGCGCCTGCGCATGACCGATCTGGAACTCAAGCGCCTCAACGACTTCTCCCGCGCCTACGGCAAGTTCGACTTCGCCGCCGGCACCGGCGACCTGGTGATCGAGGCCGAGGCGCAGAACGCCCAGCTCAGCGGCTACATCAAGCCGCTGCTGCGCGACGTCGACGTATTCAACTGGAAGCAGGATGTCGAGAACCGCGAGAAAGGCTTCTTCCAGGGCCTCTGGGAAGCGGTGGTCGGCGGCGGCCAGACGGTGCTGAAGAACCAGAGCAAGGACCAGTTCGCCACCCGCATCGAACTCTCCGGCAGCATGAAGGGCGACAGCCACGTCAACCCGTTCCAGGCCTTCGTGGCGATCCTGCGCAACGCCTTCGTGCAGGCCTTCACGCCGCGCTTCGAGCGTGCGCTCAGCGAAGACCGCGAGTGAGGGCCGCTGACCAGGATGCGCGCCGGCCGACCATTCAGTGACTGAATGGCCCGCCTGCGTTCACAGCCCGCTTGCCCGCGCGGTATAGTCGGGGCTTTCCAGACAGCATCGCCGGCCCTGCGTGCGCCCGCGTTTCGAGGATTTTCCGATGAAGTTCGAAGGCACTCCATCCTACGTCGCCACCGACGATCTCAAGCTCGCGGTGAACGCCGCCATCACCCTGCAGCGCCCGCTGCTGGTGAAGGGCGAGCCCGGCACCGGCAAGACCATGCTCGCCGAACAGCTGGCCGAATCCTTCGGCGCCAAGCTCATCACCTGGCACATCAAGTCCACCACCAAGGCGCATCAGGGCCTCTACGAATACGATGCGGTGAGCCGCCTGCGCGACTCGCAGTTGGACCCGGACAAGGTCAACGACATCCGCAACTACATCAAGAAAGGCAAGCTGTGGGAGGCCTTCGAGTCCGAGCAGCGGGTGATCCTGCTGATCGACGAAATCGACAAGGCCGACATCGAGTTCCCCAACGACCTGTTGCAGGAACTCGACAAGATGGAGTTCTACGTTTACGAGACCAACGAGACGATCAAGGCCAAACAGCGCCCGATCATCATCATCACCTCGAACAACGAGAAGGAACTGCCGGACGCCTTCCTGCGCCGCTGCTTCTTCCACTACATCGCCTTCCCGGACCGCAGCACGCTGCAGAAGATCGTCGACGTGCACTACCCGAACATCAAGAAGGACCTGGTGGCCGAAGCGCTCGACGTGTTCTTCGACGTGCGCAAGGTGCCTGGCCTGAAGAAGAAGCCCTCCACCTCCGAGCTGGTCGACTGGCTCAAGCTGTTGATGGCCGACGACATCGGCGAAGCCGTGCTGCGCGAACGCGATCCGACCAAGGCCATCCCGCCGTTGGCCGGCGCCCTGGTGAAGAACGAGCAGGACGTGCAGTTGCTCGAACGCCTGGCCTTCATGAGCCGTCGCGCTTCGCGTTAAAAATCGGGCTGCTGCGCGGCGGCCAGTGCCTTTGTAGGGTGGGTTAGCGAAGCGTAACCCGCCGACCAGCCGCCAGGCTGGCAAGCATGATGCCGGCGGCATCAACGGTGGGTTACGCCGCTGCGCGGCTAACCCACCCTACGGATTACCCCGAGGGCATAGACAATGCTGCTCAATCTTTTCAACGAAATGCGCGCGGCCAAGGTGCCGGTTTCGGTGCGCGAGCTGCTCGACCTGATCAACGCGCTGCAGCACAACGTCGTGTTCGCCGACATGGACGAGTTCTACTACCTTTCGCGGGCAATCCTGGTGAAGGACGAGCGCCATTTCGACAAGTTCGACCGTGCCTTCGGCGCCTACTTCAACGGCCTGCAGAACCTCGACCAGCACATCGAGGCGCTGATTCCCGAGGAATGGCTGCGCAAGGAATTCGAGCGTCTGCTGACCGACGAGGAACGCGCCCAGATCCAGTCCCTCGGCGGGCTGGACAAGCTCATCGAGGAGTTCAAGAAACGCCTCGAGGAACAGAAGGAACGTCACGCCGGCGGCAACAAGTGGATCGGCACCGGCGGCACCAGCCCGTTCGGCTCCGGCGGCTTCAACCCCGAAGGCATCCGCGTCGGCGACGCCGGCAAGCGCCAGGGCAAGGCGGCGAAGGTCTGGGACCAGCGCGAGTACAAGAACCTCGACGACAACGTCGAGCTGGGCACGCGCAACATCAAGGTCGCCCTGCGCCGGTTGCGCAAGTTCGCCCGCCAGGGCGCCGCCGAGGAGCTCGACATCGACGGCACCATCGACCACACGGCGAAGGATGCCGGCCTGCTGAACATCCAGATGCGCCCGGAACGCCGCAACACGGTGAAGCTGTTGCTGCTGTTCGACATCGGCGGTTCGATGGACGCCCACGTGAAGGTCTGCGAGGAGCTGTTCTCGGCCTGCAAGACCGAGTTCAAGCATCTCGAGTACTTCTATTTCCACAACTTCATCTACGAATCGGTGTGGAAGAACAACTTCCGCCGCACCAGCGAGCGCACCTCGACCCTCGACCTGCTGCACAAGTACGGCGCCGACTACAAAGTGATCTTCATCGGCGACGCGGCCATGGCGCCCTACGAGATCACCCAGGCCGGTGGCAGCGTCGAGCACTGGAACGAGGAAGCCGGCTACGTGTGGATGCAGCGCTTCATGGAGAAATTCAAGAAGCTGGTATGGATCAACCCCTACCCCAAGGACACCTGGGGCTACACCGCCTCGACCAACATCGTCCGCGAGCTGGTGGAGGACCGGATGTTTCCGCTGACCCTGAGCGGCCTGGAAGAAGGGATGAAGTACCTGTCCAAGTGACGGCGAGACGAAGCCCGTTCTTTCGTTACCCGCGGACGGCTAGCGCCAGTGCCGCTGATGCGCCCGGCGCTGGCGGCCCACGCCGAACGCCGCTCCGACCAGCAGCAACAGGCTTTCCACCACCCACGCCAGCAGCAGCGCACAGACGATGCCCCAGGCGATCGCCTCGGGCACCAACGGCACCTGGTAGTCGTAGGCGGCGAGGGTTTCCGCGCGCAGCTCCGGATCGGCCTTCGCCACCACGTGCCAGGCGCGCGCATACCAGGGTTTGCGCATCGCCTGCGCTTCCTCTTCGAGCAGCGCCGAGCGATCCACCAGGGTCGCCACGCTCTGCGCGTCGCTGCGCATCACCGGGTCCTGGCTTTCGCGGTAATGCGTCACCAGCGCCTGCAGGTCGCCCTGAAAGAAGCGCCCGGCGGTGGCCCGGAAGCCTTCCAGCGCCTTGGCCGCCTCGATGCGATGCGCTTCCACCCGATTGGCATAGTCGGCGATGAAGCCGGGCACCTGGACGCCCACCAGCAGACCGACCGCGAACAGCATCAAGCGCAAGTAACTTCTCAACATCCAGCTCTCCTTGTGGGTGTGAAAACGGACTCAGTCCGACAGCGTGTCGCAACCCTCTGCAATGCACTCGCCCCCGCGCCACAGGGTCCACTGACCCGGCTGATGGACGATCCAGTCTTCGTTATCGGTCAGTGCCTCGGTGGCCAGCACGGTGACCACGTCGTTGGGCGTGGTTTCGGCCTGGAAGTCCACGGTCAGGTCGGCATCCTTCAGGCGCGCCGGGCCGAACGGCGCGCGGCGGGTGATCTGCACCAGCTTCGTCGAACAGCAGCTGAACAACCAGTCGCCGTCGCTGAGCAGGCAATTGAACACCCCTTTGCGGCGGTATTCGCGACACGCCTCGATCAGCGTCGGCAGCAGCGCCTCGATATCGGCGGGCTCGGGAAATGCGGCGCGCAGGCGGTTGAGCAGGTCGCAGAAGGCCGCTTCGCTGTCGGTGTCGCCCACCGGGCGGTAGAAGCCGGGCGCGGGCTGGAAATCCGCCAGCTGGCCGTTGTGCGCGAAGCACCAGTTGCGCCCCCACATCTCGCGGACGAAGGGATGGGTATTGGCCAGCGCGACCTTGCCGACGTTGGCCTGGCGGATGTGGCCGATGACCACCTCGCTCTTGATCGGGTACTGCTGCACCAGCCGTGCGACCTCGGATTCGGCGCTCGCCGAGGGATCCTGGAACAGCCGCAGGCCACGTCCCTCGTAGAAACCTATGCCCCAGCCGTCACGGTGCGGGCCGGTGCGGCCGCCGCGCTGCATCAGCCCGGTGAAGCTGAAGACGATATCCGTCGGCACGTTGGCGCTCATGCCCAGCAGCTCACACATGGGCGGGCCTCGGCAGCGGCGGCGTGGCGACGAAGGGGGGGCGAATCGGATTCATGGGCGCTCCTGGTAAGCAGGAGGCCATGCTGACCGGCTCCGCGCGTGGGCGCAAGCCGCCGTATGGCAATCTATACGCGCGGTTCCACGCGGCTCTCGCGGCGCGGGCGCTCGACGTCCGGGTCCATCCGCTCGCGCAGGGTGCGCGGGTCTTCCACCGCTTCCTCGCGGGCCCGTTTGCGATTGCGCAGCCAGCGCTCCACCGGCCAGCGCAGCAGCACGAACAGCAGGTAGACGACGAAGGCGATCAGGCCGTACATGCTCAGGTCGGCGACCGCCTTCCAGACGTTGTTGCCGACCTTGAAGGCGAGGTCCAGCGCGGTGATCGCGATGGCCGGGGCGAACAGCTCCTTGCCCGGGTCGACGATGGTCGGCGTCAGCAGCAGCACCGCGATCACCAGCCGCAGCGGCTCGCGCAGGTAGCGCCACATCCAGCCGGTGAGTTGGAACACCACCGCCAGGCAACCGAGTGCGGCGATGCCGTAGACGGCCCAGGCGAGGAGGTAGTCGTGTTCGTTCATGTGGCGCTTCGGCATGGCCTGGCTGGCGAATGGGCGCCTATGATAGCGGCTTTTCGCCGCGCAGACCTCCCGCCGCGGCGCCACCACTTCGAGGAAGAGCATGCCCCACGCCCCCATTGCCCGCATCAACAGGGATGCGCAGGACCCTTACCGCTGGCTGGAGAACCGCGACGCCCAGGAGGTGCTCGATTACCTGCATGCCGAGAACGACTGGACCGAGGCGCAGCTGGCCGACGGTGCCGAGCTGCGTGAGCGCCTGTTCGAGGAGATCAAGGCGCGCATCCGCGAGACCGACCTGTCGCTGCCCACTCCCTGGGGCGCGTACCTCTACTACAGCCGTACCCAGGCCGGCGACGAATACCCGCGGCACTACCGCTGCGCACGGCCGGCCGGCGTGTCGCTGCAGGTCGACGACGGCAGCGAGGAGCTGCTGCTCGACCCCAATGCGCTGGCCGAGGGCGGCTACCTGTCGCTGGGCGCCTTCAGCATCAGCCCGGACCAGACGCGCCTGGCCTACAGCCTGGACACCCAAGGCGACGAGATCTACCGGCTGTTCGTCAAGGAGCTGGCCAGCGGCGCCGTCGAGGAACTGCCCTTCGACGACTGCGACGGCAGCCTGACCTGGGCCAACGACAGCCGCACGCTGTTCTTCGGCGAACTGGATGCCACTCACCGCCCGCACAAGCTGTATCGCTACACGCTGGGCGACGCCGAGGCGGCGCTGGTGTTCAACGAGCCGGACGGGCGCTTCTTCCTCAACTGCTATCGCTCGAGTTCCGAGCGCCAGCTGATCCTGCTGGCCAACAGCAAGACCACCTGCGAAGCCTGGGTGCTGGATGCCGATCAGCCGCAGCAGGCATTCGTCTGCCTGGCGCCGCGCGAGGAAGGCCACGAGTACTACCCCGACCACGGGCGCATCGACGGCCAGTGGGCCTGGGTGGTGCGCAGCAATCAGGCAGGCATCAACTTCGCCCTGTACCGCGCCGAGGACGCCACGCCGACCCGCGAGCACTGGCAGGAACTGATCGGCCATGACCCGCAGCGGATGCTCGAGGAAGCCAGTCTCAACGCCGGTGGTTTCGTCCTCAGCCTGCGCGAGGGCGGCCTGCCGGTCATCCAGGTGCATCCGGTCGGGGCGCGGAGTTATCGCGTCGAGCTGCCGGATGCCGCCTACAGCCTCTATGTACAGGACTCGCTGGAATTCGACAGCCCCGTACTGCGGCTACGCTACGAGGCGCTGAACCGTCCGGCGCAGGTGCGCCAGCTGGACATCGCCAGCGGCGCTCAGACGGTGCTCAAGGAAACCCCGGTGGAAGGCCCGTTCGACGCCGACGCCTACGTCAGCCAGCGGCTCTGGGCCAAGGCGCCGGACGGCACCGCGATTCCCATCAGCCTGGTCGCGCGGCGCGACGTGCTCGGCCGCCCTGCCCCGCTGTATCTCTATGGCTATGGCGCCTATGGCGAAAGCCTCGACCCGTGGTTCTCGCATGCCCGCCTGAGCCTGCTCGAACGCGGCTTCGTCTTCGCCATCGCCCATGTGCGCGGTGGCGGCGAGCTGGGCGAGGCCTGGTATCGCGGCGGCAAGCTGGAGCACAAGCAGAACACCTTCGATGACTTCATCGCCTGCGCCGAGCACCTGATCGCCGAGGGCTACACCCGCACCGACCGCCTCGCCATCAGCGGCGGCAGCGCCGGCGGGCTGCTGATCGGCGCGGTGCTCAACCAGCGTCCGGAGCTGTTCGCCGCGGCCATCGCCGAAGTGCCCTTCGTCGACGTGCTGAACAGCATGCAGAACCCCGACCTGCCGCTGACCGTGACCGAGTACGACGAATGGGGCGACCCGAGCGATGCGGCGGTGCACGCGCGCATCAAGGGCTACGCGCCCTACGAGAACGTGCGCGCCCAGGCCTATCCGGCGATCCTCGCCATCGCCGGTTACCACGACAGCCGGGTGCAGTATTGGGAAGCGGCGAAGTGGGTCGCCAAGTTGCGCGCCACGCGCAGCGACGACAACCTCCTGCTGCTCAAGACCGACTTCGGCGCCGGCCACGGCGGCATGAGCGGCCGCTACCAGGCGCTCAAGGATGTCGCGCTGGAATACGCCTTCCTGCTGAAGGTGCTGGGGCTGGCCTGAGGAGAAACCTGCGCGTCATCCGTAGATACAGCCTTCCCCAACGAATGCGTAGGGTGGATCGCGCCTCATCGATCCACCGGGCGGCGCAGCGGTGGATGAAAAGAGCGTCATCCACCCTACATGGGACGGGGCATCAACGAACTCGTAGGGTGGATCGCGCTTCATCGATCCACCAGAGCGGTGCAATGATGAATGAAAGTGCCCGTAGGGTGCGCTTCAGCCCACCGGCGCCCCCAAGCGCTGTCGCGTGGGCTGAAGCCCACCCTACGAGATCGCGCGCGAATCAGGCATCGACCTTGGAACCGGTGGCCACCTGCTCCGCCGGCGCGCCGTCGCCTTCGACCTTCTCGCCGGGATCCTTGCCTTCCGGATCGTGGTGCTCCAGCACGGCATTCAGCTCGGCGCCGAGCAGCAGCACCGCGGCGGAAATGTAGAAATACAGCAGCAGGATGATGATCGCGCCGATGGAGCCGTACAGCGCGTTGTAGTTGCCGAAGTTCTTCACGTAGAAACCGAAGCCCACCGAGGCGGCGATCCACACCACCACCGCGAGCAGCGAGCCGGGGGTGATGAAGCGGAATTTCTGCTTCACGTCCGGCGCGACGTAGTACACCACCGCCACCGCCACCACCATCAGCACGATCGCCACCGGCCAGCGCAGCAGGTTCCAGAGGATCACCATCATCTGCTCCAGGCCGAACCAGTGGGCGAGCCAGTTCATCACGCTGGGCCCGACCACCATCAGCCCGGCGGCGGTCAGCAGCAGCGCGGCCAGGCCGATGGTGTAGAGCACCGACAACGGGAAGCGCTTCCACGCCGGGCGGCCTTCCTTCACGTCGTAGGCCTTGTTCATCGCATCCATCGTCGAGCGCACGGCCGACGAGGAGGTCCAGATCGCCACCACGATCCCCACCGAGAACAGCCCGGATTCCTGCTGCTGGAAGCGGTCGATCGCCGGATTCAGCTGGTCCATCGCCTCGGTCGGCAGGAAGTAGGCGGCCTGCTCGCGCAGCCAGTCGAAGAACGTCGGCAAATCGAGAAAGCTGATCAGCGCGATGAGGAACAGCAGGAACGGGAACAGCGAGAAGAACATCTGGTAGGCCAGCGCCGACGCATAGGTCGGCATTTCGTCGTCGGCGAATTCCTTGATCACACGCTTGGCCAGCTGGAACAGACCGAGGCGATTCTTGATGGCGAACATGTAGGCCCTTCCTTGTCGCAAAACGGAGTTAAAACTGGGACGACCACAACGCCGCGGAAGTTCTGCAATGGCGCGCGCCGGCCATCCGGGCTGCGGAACAGCGCGGCGGCGCGGGAGTCATGTTCTAGGTAACCCTCCAAGGAGAACGACGATGCTGATTCCAACTCACAAAGATGAAACCGGCGCTACCTCCGCCTTCACCCCCGGCAGCGATGCCGAGAAAAACGTGCACGGCTGGGAGCGCGCGGCCTCCATCGCCGGCGGCTTCGTGCTGTTGAGCAAGGGCCTGCGCCGCGGCGGCATCGGCGGCCTGCTGGAAGTGGCGATGGGCGGCATGGGGCTGGTGCGCGGCTTCACCGGGCGTTGCGCAGCGAAGAAGGTGCTGCAGGCGGCGAAGGAAGACGTCCACGACTTCAAGGTCGCCAGTGGCGGCAAGCTGGACCACCTGTTCGAGAACGCCGACGCCGCGACCCGCAGCGCCACCGTCACCGGCAACGAATCGCTGAGCAGCCCGAAAGCCGGCGTCTGATTCGCTAGTTGCCCGCCAGCAACGGCGTATCCAGCACCTTCGACGGCTCGCCGATCAGCGTTTCGGCGATCGCCCGCACATCGTCGGTGCTGACCTTGTCCAGGCGCATCAGGCCCTGGACGAGGTCGTCCAGCGACTGCCGGCCCTTGCTGGCCACGCGGATTTCCTGGTTCAGGTCCTCCAGCAACAGCACCGCCCGCGCCGTCACCGCGCCGCTGGAATGCTCGCTGCGCAGGCTGCTCACGTCGCGACTCCAACGCTGCAACTGCTCGCGCACCTTGTGATAACGGGCCTCGCCGAGTCCGCCCGAACGGCGCAGCAACTCGATCGAGTAGTACTCGGCGACGCCCTCGCTGATCCAGTCGCTGTCGTCCGTGTCGGTGATCCGGGTGAACACGTGCACCAGTTCGTGCAGCAGCGGGCTGGTGCCGTTCTCGCTGATCAGCGGCCGCTCGGCCTGCATGAAGAACGAGTTCGGCGCGGAAAGCCCGCCACGCCACATCGGCGCGCCGGCGCCGACGATCAGCAGCTTCTCCGGGTCGCGCGGGAACGCCGCCTGCGCATGCGGCCAGACGTAGGTGAGCAAGGTGATGATGTCCATCCGCCGCAGCCCCTCGCCGATGGGCGCCGCCACGGTGACGTCGGTCTCGCCCAGGCGCAGGCGCCGCGCACCGATCTTGCCGGCGAGAATCCAGCCGGTCGGCCGGTCGAAACGGCGCCCCGGATTATCGATACGGAAACGGTTCTTGCCGATCCGCGACCAGCCGGTTTCCACGCTGTTCCAGCCCTCCGGCAACTCGAACTGCAGGCGCGACACCAGCTCGACGCCGTCGGCCTGCGACAGGCGCGCCGCCGGCACCAGATCGTCGCCGCGCAGCAGCGCCCAGTCGGTTGTCATCCGCGCGTCGTAGGCGCCCGATTCGCGACGATGGCTGACGCGCACCCGGTAGCTCAGCGTTGCCGCGCCGCGCGAGGGTTTCCACAGCCCGTGGTCGCCGCTCAGGCGCCAGTCGCCGTCGGCCTTGAAGTCGCTGTACGCCCCGGTGGCGCCGAGGTCGAGTTCCAGCTCGCGAACCACTTCGCCCTTCGCCAGCCGCAGGCTCACCTCGGCCTGATCGGACTGCGGCAGAAAACGCACGGAGTAGTCCAGATCGACCTTCTTCGCCGCCAGGGCGCAGGGGGTGAAGACGAACAGCAGGCAGCAGGGCAACCAGCGGAGTGAGGGCATCGCAGTGAAATCCCATGGGGTCTGTCGGTGTCGGTCAGCGCCGTGCGGGCGGCGGCCAGGTATCAGCCGGCGCGGAAGATCAGGTGGTCTTCCCAGTCATCCTCGGCAACGCTGTCTTCGCTGAGCATCTTGCCCGATTGCGAGATGCCGGCGCGGTGCACCGCATCCGGATCGCCGCAGACCAGGTGATGCCAGGCCAGCAGGTCCTTGCCCTCGGCCACGCGCCGGTAGGCGCAGGTCGGCGGCAGCCAGCGGAACTGGTCGGCCTGCGCCGGGGTGAGCTGGATGCAGTCGGCCACGTACTGGCGGCGATTCGGGTAGTCGCTGCAGCGGCAGCTGGTCAGGTCGAGCAGTTTGCAGGCCACGCGGGTGTAGTAGACGCTGCCGTCGTCCTCATCTTCCAGCTTCTGCAGGCAGCACAGGCCGCAGCCGTCGCAGAGCGATTCCCACTCGGTGCGATCGAGCTCGGCAAGGGTCTTGCGCTTCCAGAAGGGTTCGACGATGGCGGCCATGGGCGTACTGCGGCGAGGGTGCGAAAAGGCCGGCAGTCTAGCCCGCCGCGCAGACAGGGCCAAGGCTGCGTCGTCGGATGCCTGGGTGTCGAGGTTTCGTCGCGGGGAACGCCAACGGCCCTAGTAGCCGCGGGCGAAATCTACCTGGCCGAGCAGCGGCTCCGCCGCGCGGTGACGCGCCAGGTTGTCGAGGAACAGCCGGGCCATCGCCCTGGGCGGCGTCGGCGCCGCGGTGTGCCCGGTGAGCAGCAGGTTCGGTGCGCGCCAGAACGGATGGTCGGGCGCTGGCGGCTCCTCGCGGCAGACGTCGATCACCGCGGCCGCCAACTGCCCGCCTTGCAGCGCGGCGACCAGGTCGGCATCGACCACCGCCGTGCCACGCCCGGCGTTGATGAACAGCGCGCCGCGCGGCAGGCGCGCGAACAGGCCGGCGTCGTAGATATCACCGGTGTCGGGCGTGTTCGGCAGCAGGTTGATCAGGTAGTCGGCCTGCGCGGCGAGACGCTCCAGCTGGTCGATCCCGGCGACCTCCAGGAACGGCTCCAGGGCGCGCGGCTGGCGGGCGATGCCGCGCAGCTCGATGCCGAACGGCGCCAGCAGGCGCGCCACCGCCTGGCCGATGTCGCCGGCACCGACGATCAGCGCCCGGCGTCCGCCGAGGCCGTGCGGCGTGCGCGTGTCCCAGCGGCCCTCCCCTTGCAGCGCCGCGCGCGACAGAACCTGGCGCTCGTGGGCCAACAGGTAGGTCAGCACGTATTCGGCCATCGCCTGGCCGAATACGCCGACTGCCCGGCTGAGGCGGTAATCGCGCGGCAGGTCGGCGGCCAGCAGCGGCGTGATGCCGGCCCAGGTCGACTGCACCCACTGCGGGCGGGCGCCGCCGCGCAACAGCGGCGCCAGCAGATCGGGCGCCCCGAGCCACACCGGGCAGTGGGCCGCCAACCTGGCCAGCTCCGCCGGATCGTCACTGCCGTGCAGTTGCAGCGACGGCTCGGCGTCACCCAGCAGGTCGGCGTAGCGGGCGTGTTCAGGATCGGCGATCAGCAGGCGCATGGGTCAGACCGGGTCGTTGCGGCGCAGCAGTTCATCCGGCAGGTGGGCGATGTAGTCGTCCTCGGGCGGCGGCATCTGCAGGTGATAGCCCTGGGTTTCCAGGTTCTCCAGCACCTTGGCGATGTCTTCGCGCGCGAGCTGGCGCTCCGGGGTCAGCACCAGGTCGAAGGCGTGCTGCGGCGGCCCGAAGGCGACCAGCAGGCTTTCCGGCACGCGCTTGAGCGCGTCGGCGCGGTTCACGTAGAGATACATCTCGCGCTTGCGCGGGCTGCGGTAGATGGAACAGAGGCGTTTCACGGGGTCGGTTCTCCAGCGCCCGGAGCGAGGGCGTCGAGCAGCGCCTGGCCCATGCGCTCGCGGCGCCAGCCACGCAGGGATTCAGGCAGGGTGTAGGGGCCGTCGGGATAGCCGCTCTTGAGCAGCGCCTCGAGGGACTTCTTGCGCAGCATCAGCTCGGGGACGATCTGCAGTTTCTCGGCTTCGGCCTGGCCAACCGCGCGCAGGCGCTTGAGCAGCACCGTGGCGTCCACCGGCAGCGGCTCGGGCAACGCCTCCGGCCAGGCTTCCCTGGGCAGCGCGGCGGCGTCCTTGATCAGTTGGATCAGCGTCTCGCCGTCCTGGCGCACGGTGCGCGGGTGCATGTCCTCGATCTTCGCCAGGGCCGCCAGGTTATCCGGCTGGAAGCGCGCCAGCGGCCACAGGCAGTGCTCGCGGACGATGCGATTGCGCGGCTGGTCGCGGCGACGGGCCTCGGCCTCGCGCCACACGTACAGCTCGCGGAGCACCGCCAGCTGGGCGCGCGACAGCTTCCAGCCGAGCTTGGCCTCGCGGTACAACTCGCGCGGGTCGACCTCCCGGCGCAGGTTGGCGACCAGTTCGGCGCCGTCCTCCAGCAGCCAGGCGCGCTTCTCGTCGGACAGGCGCTGATCCAGCACTTCGTAGATTTCCGCCAGGTGCTTGGCATCGTCGGCGGCGTAACGCACCTGGATGTCGCTGAGCGGGCGTGCCAGCCAGTCCGAGCGCGTGGCGTCCTTCGGCAGGTCGAGGCCGAGCACGGCATGGGCCAGGCGCGAATAGCCCATGGAGAAGCCGATGCCCAGGTAGCCGGCAGCCAGTTGCGTGTCGAACAGCGGCGCCGGCAGGCTGCCGGTCAGGCGCAGCAGCACTTCCAGGTCTTCGCTGCAGGCGTGCAGCACCTTGACCACCTGCGGGCTTTCCAGCAGCGCGGCGAACGGTTTCCAGTCGCCGATCAGCAGCGGATCGATGAGAAAGGCGCGCTCGCCGTCGCCGATCTGCACCAGGCCGGCGAGTGGATAGAAGGTGTCGACTCGGATGAATTCGGTGTCCAGCGCCACGTAGGGCAAGTCACGCCAGATGCTGCAGTGGTGCGCCAGGGTGGCGTCGTCACGGATCCAGTGAATATCGTTGGGCACACGGCTCTCCTTGGTTATCACGCCAGTATAACTGCGCTGCGCCACCGGGACGGAGATTCACGGCTTGTCGGCCGGCTGCGCCGCCTCCTATGCTCCGACGCTGCGCCCAGAACAATCAGAAAAGGACCGCCATGACCAAGTTGATCGGCTTCATCGCGCTGCTGCTCGCCGCCGCTGCGCTCTACCTCAGCGTCACCCCGAGCGTGATCGACCCGCTCGCCTGGGACGCGCCCGCCGCGCCGCCGCTGACCGGCGTACTGGAGCCCAACGACACGCTGATGAAGGCCGAGCTGATCGCCCAGGGCCAGCTGCACGGGCCGGAAGACACCGCAGTGGATGCCAGTGGGCGGCTCTACGCCAGCCTCGCCGACGGCCGCATCGTGCGCCTGGGTGCGGACGGCATCCCGCAGACCTTCGTCAACACCGGCGGGCGCCCGCTGGGCATGGACTTCGCCGCGGACGGCCAGCTGATCGTCGCCGACGCCTACAAGGGCCTGCTCAGCGTCGATGCCCACGGCACGATCAGGGTGCTCGCCACCGAGGCGGACGGCGCTCCCTTCCGCTTCACCGACGACCTCGACATCGCCCGCGACGGGCGCATTTATTTCAGCGACGCCTCCGACACCTTCACCCAGCCGGACTACCTGCTTGACCTGCTCGAGGCGCGCCCGCACGGCCGCCTGCTGCGCTACGACCCGGCTACAGGCAAGACCGAGGTGCTGCTCAAGGACCTGTATTTCGCCAACGGCGTGGCGCTCTCGCAGCACGAGGATTTCGTGCTGGTCAACGAAACCTACCGCTATCGCATCACCCGCTACTGGCTCACGGGGGACAAGGCCGGCAGCCATGACGTGTTCATCGACAACCTCCCCGGCCTGCCGGACAACCTCCAGGGCGACCGCGCCGGCACCTTCTGGGTCGCCCTGCCCTCGCCGCGCAAGGCCGACGCCGACTTCCTCCATCGCCACCCGTGGCTCAAGGCGCAGATCGCCAAGCTGCCGCGCGCGCTCTGGCCAAAACCCACGCCCTACGGCCTGGTGATCGCCCTCGACGAAAACGGCAACATCGTGCAGAGCCTGCACGACACCAGCGGCGCGCACCTGCGCATGGTCACCTCGGTGAAACCGCAGGGAGATTTCCTGTACTTCGGCAGCCTGGACAATGACCGGATAGGCCGCCTGAAGATTCGCTGAGCACACCGCAATCTGCCGCACCGGACTCCCGCCGGACGTAGGGGGATGACGCTCTTTTCATCCCCCCGTTACACCGCCCGGTGGATCGATGGAGCGCGATCCACCCTACGCCTGGGCGTCACTCAGTACACGCCGCCCCCATCGGATGCACCGGACTCCCTTCAAGCGTAGGGTGGATGACGCTCTTTTCATCCACCGTTACACCGCCCGGGGGATCGATGGAGCGCGATCCACCCTACGCCTGGGCGTCACTCGGTACACG
>NZ_DJTK01000083.1:0-58958 GCF_002438225.1 Pseudomonas sp. UBA6310
GCCCGGCACCAGTTGCAGCTTGACCGCCTCCAGCACCGCGCGCTCGCCGTAGCCGAGACGGCCCTCGGCGAGGTCGAGCAGCGGGCTGGAGACCTTGTCGGCCTCGCGGAAGACGAAGTCGAACGGCGAATCGATGTGCGCCGGCGCCAGTTCCTCGAGCTTCTCCAGCGCCTTGATCCGGCTCTGCGCCTGGCGCGCCTTGCTGGCCTTGGCCTTGAAGCGGCGAATGAAGCTTTCCATGTGCGCACGCTGCGCCTGCTGCTTCTCGAACGCCTGTTGCTGCTGCGCCATGCGCTCGGCGCGGGTGCGCTCGAAGGCCGAATAGCCGCCGCGGTAGAGGGTCAGCTTGCGCTGTTCGAGGTGGACGATCTGGTCGACCACGGCGTCGAGGAAGTCGCGGTCGTGGGAGATCAGCACCAGGGTGCCGGGATAGCTCTTCAGCCAGCCTTCGAGCCAGAGGATGGCGTCGAGGTCGAGGTGGTTGGTCGGCTCGTCGAGCAGCAGCAGGTCGGACGGCCGCATCAGCGCCTGCGCCAGGTTCAGGCGCATCCGCCAGCCGCCGGAGAAGTCGCCGACCGGGCGCTCCATCTGTTCGTTGGAGAAGCCCAGCCCGGCCAGCAGCTTGCGCGCACGGGCGTCGGCGCTGTAGCCGTCGGCGTTGTCCAGTTCGGTGTGCAGCCGCGCCAGGGCGGCGCCGTCGTGGCTGGCCTCGGCGACGGCCAGCTCGCGCTGCACGCGGCGCAACTCGAGGTCGCCGTCGAGCACGTAGTCCACTGCCAGGCGATCGAGGGTCTCGATCTCCTGGCGCATGTGCGCGATGCGCCAGTCGGCGGGCAACAGGCAGTCGCCGGCGTCCGGCCCCAGTTCGCCGCGCAGCAGCGCGAACAGACTGGATTTGCCGGCGCCGTTGGCACCCACGAGGCCGGCCTTCTGGCCGGGGTGCAGGGTCAGCTCGGCGCCTTCGAGCAGGCGCTGCGGACCGCGCTGCAAGGTAAGATTCTGTAGTCGTATCATGATGGCGGCGGAGTTTATCAGCTTCGTCCCCACCCCGCCCGGAGTGCCGAATGCCCGCCGATCTATGGAGTTTCGCCCTCGCCCGCTACGCCCGTCCCGGCGTGGAAAACGCCTGCCTGGCGCTGCAGGCCGAGGGCGCGGACGTCTGCCTGCTGCTCTGCGGCGCCTGGCTCGGCGCACGCCGCGTGAGCTGCACGGCGGCGCGCGCCGAGCAGTTGAAGGCGCTGGCGAAGCCCTGGCAAGCCACCGTAGTCATGCCGCTGCGTCAGCTTCGCCAGGGCTGGAAAGCCGCGGCGGGCAGCGACGCCGCACTGACCGAACTGCGCGAACAGGTCAAGGCGCTGGAGCTGCGGGCCGAGCACGAACTGCTGCGCCGGCTGGAATCCGCCTCCGCGGACTGGCCTGAAGACGCCAGCGAAACCACGCAGGACTGGCTGCGCGCCCTCGCCGGCTTCGATCACCCGGCCCTGCAATCCCTGACGTAGGGCGGAAGCCTCGTGACATGCGACGAGCGTTTCGTAGGGTGCGCCGCGCGCACCACCCACCGCCGGGGCCATTCGGTGCGCGCGGCGCACCCTACGAACAAGGGATTCATGCGCGCATAAAAAAGCCGCCCAACGGGCGGCTCGAGGCCAGGCAGGCCGGAAGTCAGGGGAGCGCGTGGCTCCGTGGCGCTAGTCTACCCGAAGCCCGGCGCCAGGGTGGACTCAGTCGACGCGCTCGAACTTGAGGTCCCACACGCCGTGGCCGAGGCGCTCGCCGCGGCGCTCGAACTTGGTCACCGGGCGCTCCTGGGGGCGCGGCACGTACTGCCCGTCCCCGCCCTGGTTGCGATAACCAGGCGCGGCGTTCATCACCTCGAGCATGTGTTCGGCGTAGGGTTGCCAGTCGGTGGCCATGTGCAGCACGCCGCCAGGCTTGAGCTTGCTGCGCACCAGTTCGGCGAACGCCGGCTGGACGATGCGCCGCTTGTGATGGCGCGCCTTGTGCCAGGGGTCGGGGAAGAACAGCAGCACGCGGTCGAGGCTGGCGTCGGCGACACACTGGCGCAGCACCTCCAGGGCGTCGCAGCTGTACACGCGGACATTGTCCATGCGCTGGGTGAGCAGGCCGTTGAGCAACGCACCGACGCCCGGCCGGTGTACCTCTACGCCGATGAAGTCCTGCTCCGGCGCAGCGGCAGCCATTTCCAGGGTCGAATGGCCCATGCCGAAACCGATCTCGAAGGTGCGCGGCGCCTGGCGCCCGAACACCTCATCGAAGTCGCGCAGGCCGTCGCCCAGCTCCAGACCGAACTTCGGCAGGCCCTGTTCGAGACCGCGCTGCTGGCCCTCGGTCATGCGTCCGGCACGCATCACGAAGCTCTTGATGGTGCGCATCGGGCGTTCGGCTTCGATGGCGATGGGGCTTTCGGACGGCTCGGTCATGCGGGTTGTTTCCGTGGCACGGGTAGGCGCGGCGCACCCGGTGGTGCGCCGCGTCGAAGGAAAGGGCGCGTCGCGCGCGCCCGGGGATTCAGCGGATCAGCCCGTCGAGCGGCGACGAGGCGCTGGCGTAGAGCTTCTTCGGCATGCGTCCGGCGAGGTAGGCCAGGCGCCCGGCCTCGATGGCGTATTTCATCGCCTCGGCCATCAGCACCGGCTTCTGCGCGTGGGCGATGGCGCTGTTCATCAGTACCGCCTCGCAGCCCAGCTCCATGGCGATGGTGGCATCGGAGGCGGTGCCGACGCCGGCGTCGACCAGCACCGGAACCGGCGATTCCTCGAGGATGATGCGCAGGTTGTACGGGTTGCAGATGCCCAGCCCGGTGCCGATCAGACCGGCCAGCGGCATCACCGCGATGCAGCCGATTTCCGCAAGCTGACGGGCGATGATCGGGTCGTCGCTGGTGTAGACCATCACGTCGAAACCGTCGGCGACCAGGGTTTCCGCCGCCTTGAGCGTTTCGATCACGTTCGGGAAGAGGGTCTTCTGGTCGGCCAGCACTTCCAGCTTGACCAGCTTGTGGCCGTCCAGCAGCTCGCGCGCCAGGCGGCAGGTGCGCACCGCCTCGACCGCGTCGAAGCAGCCGGCCGTGTTCGGCAGGATGGTGTAGCGCGACGGCGGAATCACGTCGAGCAGGTTCGGCTCGCCGGGATTCTGGCCGAGGTTGGTGCGCCGCACGGCGACGGTGACGATCTCCGCACCGGAGGCTTCGATGGCGGCGCGGGTTTCCTCCAGATCCTTGTATTTGCCGGTGCCGACCAGCAGGCGCGACTGGTAAGTACGACCGGCCAGGACGAAAGGCTTGTCGTTGGGGACTGCGCTCATGGGGAAACTCCTCGTGCGGTTAACCGCCACCGATGGCATGGACGACCTCGACCTGGTCGCCTTCGGCCAGCGAGGTGCTGGCGTGCTGGCTACGCGGAACGATGTCCAGATTGAGCTCGACGGCCACCCGGCGCCCGACCAGGTCGAGGCGCACGAGCAGGTCCGCGACGGTCTGGCCGTCAGGGAGCTCGAAGGATTCGCCGTTCAACTGGATATGCATGGGCTGGAATGGTCGCGATTTTACGGGGTCGGCATTCTAGCCCGATCGCCCCGGTGGACCAAGGGCATCGGGCGCCATTCGTCCCGGAACCATCAGGCGGTGAGGCGCCAGGCGCTCAGCCCCAGACACGCCCAGCCGACCAGGAAGGCCACGCCGCCGATCGGGGTGATGATGCCGAGCTTGCCGATGCCGACCAGTGTCAGCGCGTAGAGGCTGCCGGAAAACAGCAGGATGCCGAGAACGAAGGCACCGCCGGCGATGCCCAGCAGCCGGCTCGGCGCATGCAGCGAGAGCAGCGCCACGCCGAACAGGGCGAGGGCGTGGATCATCTGGTAATGCACGCCGGTCTGGAACACCGCGAGGTATTCGGCGCTGAGGCGGCTCTTCAGGCCATGCGCCGCGAACGCGCCAAGGGCCACGCCGGTGAAACCGAAGAACGCGGAAAGCATCAGATGCAGGCGCAGCATGTGTAACTCCAGATGGCGGGAATGCGCCGCTATAATGGCGCGCTGCACCGATTATTCCTATTCCGGATCGGACCTGTCGCGACCCTCAGTCGCAGCCTGTCGACCGGCCCACAACGGATTGAGGCCAGCCCATGCTCCGAACGCTGTACCGTCGCCTGGTCAAGCTTCTCCTTGGCTTCGTCGCCCTCAGCGCCCTGCTGGTACTGATACTTCGCTGGGTACCGCCGCCGTTCACGGCGCTGATGGTGGAGCGCAAGATCGAGTCGTGGATCGACGGTGAGCCGATCGATCTGCAGCGCACCTGGCGGCCCTGGAAACAGCTGCCGGACGACCTGAAGATCGCCGTGATCGCCGGCGAGGACCAGAAATTCGCCGAGCACTGGGGCTTCGATGTCGCGGCGATCCAGGCGGCGATGGCGCACAACGAGCGTGGCGGCTCGCTGCGCGGCGCCAGCACGCTGAGCCAGCAAACGGCGAAGAACCTGTTCCTCTGGTCCGGTCGAAGCTGGCTGCGCAAGGGCCTGGAAGTGTGGTTCACCGGCCTGCTGGAGCTGCTCTGGCCGAAGCAGCGCATCCTAGAGGTCTACCTAAACAGCGTCGAGTTCGGTAATGGCATCTTCGGCGCCGAGGCCGCAGCGCAGCATCACTTCGGCATAGGCGCCGCCTACCTTTCGGCGCGCCAGGCCAGCCTGCTCGCCGCAGTGCTGCCGAACCCGCGCGAATGGAGCGCCAGCCGCCCCAGCGCCTACGTCAGCCGCCGTGCCAGCTGGATTCGCCAGCAAAGCCGGCAACTGGGCGGCAGCGACTACCTGATGGCGCTCAAAGGCCGGCTGCCCTGAGGTCGCCCCGGATCGGCGAATCGCAGACAGAAAAAAGCCGCACCCAGGTGCGGCTTTTTTCATTACCGGTCGCTTACGCCTGGATCGAGCCTTTGAGCTTGTTCATGGCGTTCTTCTCCAGTTGGCGGATGCGCTCGGCGGAGACGTTGTACTTGGCCGCCAGGTCATGCAGGGTCGCCTTCTCCTCGGCCAGCCAACGCTGCTGGAGGATGTCGCGGCTGCGCTCGTCGAGGCCTTCCAGCGCCTCGTAGAGACCGGCGGAGGAACTGTCGCTCCAGTCGGCGTCTTCCATCTGCATGGCCGGGTCGTAGCGGTGGTCTTCGAGGTAGTGCGCCGGGGACTGGAAGGCGCTGTCGTCGTCGGCATCCGCCGCCGGGTCGAAGGCCATGTCGTGGCCGCTCAGGCGACTTTCCATCTCGCGCACTTCACGCGGCTCGACGCCGAGGCTTTCCGCCACGCGCTGCACTTCGTCGTTGTTCAGCCAGGCCAGACGCTTCTTCTGGCTGCGCAGGTTGAAGAACAGCTTACGCTGCGCCTTGGTCGTGGCGACCTTGACGATGCGCCAGTTGCGCAGGATGAATTCGTGGATCTCGGCCTTAATCCAGTGCACCGCGAAGGACACCAGGCGCACGCCCATTTCGGGGTTGAAGCGCTTCACGGCCTTCATCAGGCCGACGTTGCCTTCCTGGATCAGGTCGGACTGGTTCAGCCCGTAACCGGCGTAGCTGCGCGCGATGTGGACGACGAAGCGCAGGTGCGCGAGCACCATCTGCCGGGCCGCCTCGAGGTCCTGCTGGTAGAAGAGGCGTTCGGCCAGTTCGCGTTCCTGCTCCTGGGTCAGCAGCGGAATGCTGTTGACCGAGTGCACGTAAGCCTCCAGGTTCGAGCCTGGGACCAACGCACGCACAGGTTGCAATGAAGTGGTCATTCGAATCCTCCGATTCATCAAACGTCGGGCAGTTTATCACTGCAGCATTGGACTGCAAGATGGTCGCCAAGTTCCTTCTGCACCGATTGCTATGGGACCGTCAACTGTTTGAAATATATAGCTTTTATCTATCTAAAAAGTGAATCTCGATGATCGAATCAGCGCGGCGCCAGCTCGCGTAGATGGCGCGCCACCGCCAGCCAGGCGCCGATGTAACCGAGGAATACCGCCCCCAGCAGCAGCGACAGCCCATCATCGAGCGGCACCCCGGCGAGGGCGAAATCGCTGTTGTACAGGCCGGCCAGGCGCACCACCGCCTGGTTCAGCCAGTCCAGCCCGAAGGCCAGCACCAGCCAGGCCAGCAGCCCAGCGCCCAGGCCGTAGAGCGCGCCCATGTAAAGGAAGGGCCGGCGCACGTAGCTGTCGGTGCCGCCGACCAGCTTGATCACCTCGATCTCGGTGCGGCGGTTCTCGATGTGCAGGCGGATGGTGTTGCCGATCACCAGCAGCAGCGCCAGCACCAGCAGCACCGTGAGACCGAAGACGAAACGGTCGCCGAGACCGAGGATCGCGGTAAGCCGCTCGACCCAGACCAGGTCGAGCTGCGCCTGCTGCACCTTGGGCAGCTCGGACAACGCCTGGCGCAGTGCTTCCAGGGCGGCCTTGTCGATCTCGTTGGGGGTCACCAGGACCACGCCAGGCAGCGGATTGTCCGGCAACTCCTTGAGCGCCTGGCCGAGGCCGGACTGCTGCTGGAACTCGTCCAGCGCGCGCTGCCGACTGATCCACTCGGCATCCGCCACACCCGGCATCGTGGCGATGTTGTCGCGCATCGCCTCGCCATCCTTGTCGGTGGCGTCCATCTGCAGGTAGAGGGAAATCTGCGCGGCGCGCTGCCAGGAACCGCCGAGGCGCTCGACGTTGCTCAGCAGCAGCGACAGGCCCATCGGCAGGCTCAGGGCGATGGCCATCACCAGGCAGGTGAAGAAGCTGCCGATCGGTTGCCGGCCGAGGCGCAGCAGGCTGTCCACCAGGCTCGCACGGTGGCTTTCCAGCCAGGCGTGCAGCAGGGTACGGAAGTCCGGGCCGTCGTCATGGTTCTGCGGCTCCGGCTGCTGCTTACGCGCCGCCCCGACGCGCTCGGACGGGTTGGGTGGCGGCATGCGGGTGGCGCTCATGCGGCCTCCCCGTCGCCGATCAGGCGTCCGCGCTGCAGGGTTAGCATGCGATGGCGCATGCGCGCGATCAGCGCCAGGTCGTGGCTGGCGATCAACACCGTGGTGCCGAGGCGGTTGATGTCCTCGAACACGCCCATGATCTCCGCGGCGAGGCGCGGGTCGAGGTTGCCGGTGGGTTCGTCGGCGAGCAGCAGCGCCGGGCGATGCACCACCGCGCGGGCGATGCCGACGCGTTGCTGCTGGCCGGTGGACAGGTCGGCCGGATACAGCTCGGCCTTGTCGTGCAGGCTGACGCGCTCCAGCGCGGTACCGACGCGTTCGGCGATCTCGTCGCGGCCCAGGCCGAGGATCTGCAACGGCAGCGCGACGTTGTCGAACACCGTGCGATCGAAGAGCAGCTGGTGGTTCTGGAACACCACGCCGATCTGCCGGCGCAGGAACGGGATCTGCGCGTTGGTGATGGTCGACAGGTCCTGACCGGCGAGCAGCAGCTTGCCGGTGGTGGGTCGTTCCATCGCCAGCAGCAGACGCAGCAGGGTGCTCTTGCCGGCACCGGAATGGCCGGTGACGAAGAGGAATTCGCCGCGCTTCACACGGAACGACAGCTCGTGGATGCCGACGTGGCCATTGGGATAGCGCTTGCCGACCTGGTCGAAACGGATCATGCGGGGGTTTTCTCCGAGAACAGCGCCTTGACGAAGGCCTCGGCCTCGAAGTCGCGCAGGTCATCGATGCCTTCGCCGACACCGATGTAGCGGATCGGCAGGCCGAACTGTTTGGCCAGGGCGAAGATCACCCCGCCCTTGGCGGTGCCATCGAGCTTGGTCAGGGCCAGGCCGGTGAGCGCGACCGCCTGGTTGAACTGCTTGGTCTGGTTGATCGCGTTCTGCCCGGTGCCGGCGTCGAGCACCAGCAGCACCTCGTGCGGCGCCGCCTCGTCGAGCTTGCCGATCACCCGGCGGACCTTCTTCAGTTCTTCCATCAGGTTGTCTTTGGTGTGCAGACGCCCGGCCGTGTCGGCGATCAGCACGTCGACGCCGCGCGCCTTGGCGGCCTGCACCGCATCGAAGATCACCGAGGCGGAATCGGCGCCGGTGTGCTGGGCGATCACCGCGATGTTGTTGCGCTCGCCCCACACCTGCAGCTGTTCCACGGCCGCGGCGCGGAAGGTGTCGCCGGCGGCGAGCATGACCTTCTTGCCTTCGAGCTGCAGCTTCTTGGCCAGCTTGCCGATGGTGGTGGTCTTACCGGCACCGTTCACGCCGACCACCAGGACCACATAGGGACGGACCTGCGCCGGAATCCGCAGCGGCTGCTCGACCGGAGCGAGCAGCGCGGCCAGTTCGTCCTGCAGCGCTTTGTACAGCGCGCCGCTGTCGGCCAGCTCCTTGCGCGCCACGCGCCTGGTCAGGCTCTGCATGATCGCCGAGGTGGCCTCGACGCCGACGTCGGCGGTCAGCAGGCGGGTTTCCAGTTCGTCGAGCAGGTCGTCGTCGATCGCCTTCCTGCCGAGAAACAGGCTGGCCATGCCTTCGCCGAGGCTGGCGCTGGTCTTCGACAGGCCCTGCCGGAGGCGGGCGAAGAAACCGGCCTTGTCGGCGGGCCTGGCGACTTCAACGGGCGCGGCGGGGACCGCCTCGGGCTCGGCCACGGACGCCTGCGGCAAGGGCGCAGGCGCGGCCTCGGGTGCCGCTTCGGCGAGGGTCTCGAGCAGGCTTTCCAGCGCCGCGGGCTGCGGCGCGCCGGGGCTCGGCAGCGGCTCGGTGGCGGCTTCTTCGAGGCTCGGATCGGCATCCGGCCGTGGGGCGGTCGGGGACGTTTCTAGCGGAGGCGTTCCGGCGCTTTCCTGCGGTTTCTTGCGCAGCCAGCCGAACAGTCCTTTCTTCTCTTCCGGGGCGACCGGGGGCTTCTTGTCGTCGTTGGAACCAAACATGGGGACGGGTATCTCAAGGGAGCGCCGCGCCGGCGGGCTCGTCCAAACATAAAAGAGGGCGTCGGCCGAACGGGGCGAAACGAAAGGGACGACACACCTGGCGACTCGAGCAGGTTTTCCGCCACCCGCGAAGGCAGCGTCGCAGGGCGGCCCCGACAAGCATGGCCGCCGGGAAAATGGATGCGTATCCTAGCACCTCCTCGCCCGCTGAGGCTAAGACCCGGCGGCCCGCCCGAAAGGTCCATTCGATGAACAAAGCGCTTCTCTGCCGTGTCGCCGGTCTGCTCCTCGGCGCCCTCTGCATGCCGCTGCCGCTACTCGCCGCGGAACCCTCTCCCACCCACGAATTCAGCCTCGACAACGGCCTCAAGGTGCTGGTCCGCGAGGACCACCGCGCCCCCGTAGTGGTCTCCCAGCTCTGGTACAAGGTCGGCTCGAGCTACGAGCAGCCGGGGCGCACCGGACTCTCCCACGCCCTCGAACACATGATGTTCAAGGGCAGCCGCAAGCTCGGCCCGGGCGAAGCCTCGCTGATCCTGCGCGACCTTGGTGCCGAGGAAAACGCCTTCACCAGCGACGACTACACCGCCTACTACCAGGTGCTGGCGCGTGATCGCCTGAACGTCGCCTTCGAGCTGGAAGCCGACCGCATGGCCGGGCTCAAGCTGCCGGCCGACGAGTTCAGCCGCGAGATCGAAGTGATCAAGGAAGAACGCCGACTGCGCACCGACGACAAGCCGAACGCCCTCGCCTTCGAGCGCTTCAAGGCCATGGCCTACCCGGCCAGCGGCTACAGCATTCCCACCATCGGCTGGATGGCCGACCTCGAGCGCATGCAGATCGACGAACTGCGCGCCTGGTACCAGAGCTGGTATGCGCCGAACAACGCCACCCTGGTGGTGGTCGGCGATGTCAGCGCCGACGAGGTCAGGGCGCTCGCCCAGCGCTGGTTCGGCAACATCCCGAAACGCGCGGTGCCCTCCTCCAAGCGTCCGCTTGAGCTGGCCGAACCCGGCGAGCGCCGCCTGACGCTGCACGTGAAGACCCAGTTGCCGAGCCTGATCATGGGCTTCAACGTGCCGGGCCTGGCGACCGCCAAGGACCCGCGCGAGGTCAACGCCCTGCGCCTGATCGGCGCGCTGCTCGATGGCGGCTACAGCGCTCGGCTGCCGTCGCGCCTGGAGCGTGGCGAGGAGCTGGTTTCCGGCGCGTCCGCCTGGTACGAGGCCTATACCCGCGGCGACAGCCTGTTCGTGGTCAGCGCCACGCCCAACGTGCAGACGGGCAAGACCCTGGCCGACACCGAAGCCGGTGTCTGGCGCCTGCTCGACGAGCTGAAGAAAACCCCGCCGTCCGCCGAGGAACTGGCCCGCGTCCGCGCCCAGGTGATCGCCGGGTTGGTCTACGAGCGCGACTCGATCACCAGCCAGGCCAACACCATGGGCCAGCTGGAAAGCGTCGGCCTGTCCTGGAAGCGGATGGACCAGGAACTCGCCGATCTCGAAGCCGTCACCCCGGCGGACATCCAGGCCGCCGCCAGCACCTACTTCACCCGCACGCGGCTGAGCGTCGCCCACGTTCTACCCGAGGAAGCCCACGATGAGTGAGTCCAACAACGACCTGCGCCACAGCCTGTTCGGCCTCGTCCTGATCATTCTCATCGTGCTGCTGGCCGTGTACGTCAACCATGACCGCAAGCCCGCCACACAAGCCGCGCCACGCCAGAGCGAAGCGCCGGCCAGGCTCGAATCGCTGGCCGAACTGAACAAGAAGGCACCGAGCTACCGCAATCTGGACATCCAGAGCTGGCAGACCGCCGAGGGCGCCAAGGTGCTCTTCGTCGAGGCCCGCGAGGTGCCGATGTTCGACCTGCGCCTGACCTTCGCCGCCGGCAGCGCCCAGGACGGCGACGTGCCCGGCCTGGCCACGCTGACCAACGCGATGCTCAACGAAGGCGTCGCCGGCAAGGATGTCGGCGCCATCGCCGAGGGCTTCGAGGGCCTGGGTGCCGACTTCGGCAACGGCGCCTACCGCGACATGGCGATCGCCAGCCTGCGCAGCCTGAGCGCGGTCGACAAGCGCGAGCCGGCGCTGGCGCTGTTCGCCGAAGTGATCGGCAAGCCGACCTTCCCCGCCGACTCGCTGGCGCGGATCAAGAACCAGTTGCTGGCCGGCTTCGAGTACCAGAAGCAGAACCCCGGCAAGCTGGCCGGCGATGCGCTGTTCGAGCGCCTCTACGGCGACCACCCCTACGCGCACCCCAGCGACGGCAACGAGGCGACCCTCCCGGCGATCAGCCTGGAACAGCTGCGCGCCTTCCACCAGAAGGCCTACGCCGCCGGCAACGTGGTCATCGCACTGGTCGGCGACCTCTCGCGCAGCGAGGCCGAAGCCATCGCCGCGCAGGTCTCCAGCGCCCTGCCGAAAGGTCCGGCACTGGAGAAGATGGCCGAACCGCAGGCGCCGAAACCCGGCCTCAGCCATATCGAGTTCCCCTCCAAACAGACCCACATCCTGCTCGCCCAGCTCGGCATCAAGCGCGGCGACGCGGATTACGCGGCGCTGTTCATGGGCAACCAGATTCTCGGCGGCGGTGGCTTCGGCACCCGGCTGATGAAAGAGGTGCGCGAGAAACGCGGCCTGACCTACGGCGTCAGCTCCGGCTTCTCAGGCATGCAGGCGCGCGGCCCGTTCATGATCAGCCTGCAGACCCGCGCCGAGCAGAGCGAAGGCACGCTCGGGCTGGTCCAACAGATCGTCCGCGACTACCTCGCCGAAGGTCCCACGCAGAAGGAACTCGACGACGCCAAGCGCGAGCTGGCCGGCAGTTTCCCGCTGACCACCGCGAGCAACGCCGACATCGTCGGCCAACTGGGCGCCATGGGTTTCTACGACCTGCCGCTGAGTTATCTGCAGGACTTCATGAACCAGGCCCAGGCGCTGAGCGTCGAACAGGTCAGGGCGGCGATGGCGAAACACCTCTCCGCCGATGACTTCGTCGTCGTCACGGCCGGCCCCACGGTGGCGCAGAAGCCGTTGCCGGCGCCGACCGACAAACCCGCCGAACAGCCCCTCGGGGTCCCGGAGCACTGATGCGCGGACAGACCGTCAAACCCTCGCGTAGCGCCGCAAAGCCCCATGGCGGCACGGGATCGCTGCGCATCATCGGCGGCGAATGGCGCAGCCGGCGTTTCGCCTTTCCCAACGGCCCGGCCCTGCGGCCGACCCCGGACCGGGTTCGCGAGACGCTGTTCAACTGGCTGGCGCCGTACATCGAGGGCGCACGCGTGCTGGATGCCTACACCGGCAGCGGCGCGCTGTTCCTCGAAGCGCTGTCGCGCGGCGCCGGGCAGACCCTGGCGCTGGACACCAACGGCGAGGCGCTGGCCGCGCTGCGCCAGCACCTCGACACCCTGGCCTGCGGGCGCGGGCAACTGGTCCAGGGCGACGCCCTGCGTTACCTCGAAAACCAGGCCGCGCAGCCGTTCGACGTGGTCTTCCTCGATCCGCCCTTCCACCAGAACCTGCTGCAGACCAGCTGCGAGCTGCTGGAAAACCGCGGCTGGCTGGCCGAACACGCATGGATCTACACCGAAAGCGAAGGCGCCCCGTCAAGCCTGCCAATGCCCGCCAACTGGCGCCTGCACCGCGAAAAGAACGCCGGCCAGGTGCATTACGCGCTCTGGGAGCGTGGCTAGCGACTCAGGCCGTTTTCAGGATCTGGCGGAAGTAGCTGATAGTCTGCAACAGACCGGCCTCCAGCGCCACCTTCGGCTGCCAGCCGAGGCGCTCGCGCGCGACGGTGATGTCTGGCTGACGCTGCCTCGGATCGTCTTGCGGCAGCGGCATATAGGTCAACTTCGACGCTGAGCCACACAGCGCGATGACGGTTTCGGCGATCTCCCTGATGCTGTACTCAGCCGGATTGCCGAGGTTCACCGGCCCGGTCAGATCGACCGGACTGTCCATCATGCCGATCACACCCTCTATCAGATCAGAGACGAAACAGAAGGAACGGGTCTGACTCCCATCGCCATAGATGGTGATGTTTTCGCCAAGCAATGCCTGAACGATGAAGTTGCTAATCACGCGCCCATCATGCAACTGCATGCCCGGCCCGTAAGTATTGAAGATACGCACCACCTTGATATCCAGCGCGTGCTGGCGGTGGTAATCGAAGAACAGTGTTTCAGCACAGCGCTTGCCTTCGTCGTAGCAACTTCGGATACCGATGGGATTGACTCTTCCCCAGTAATCCTCCGTCTGTGGATGGCACTCTGGATCCCCGTACACTTCCGACGTGGAGGCCTGAAGGATCCGCGCGCCTGTGCGCTTGGCCAAGCCCAGCATGTTGATCGCGCCGTGCACGCTGGTCTTGGTTGTTTGCACCGGGTCGCGCTGATAATGTACCGGCGAAGCGGGGCACGCGAAGTTGAAAATACGATCGACTTCGACATAAAGCGGGAACGTCACATCGTGGCGCATGACCTCAAAATGCGGGTTGCTCAGAAGATCCTGAATATTGCGGCGACTGCCGGTGAAATAGTTGTCTACCGACAGTACTTCATGACCTTCTTCGAGCAATCGCCGACATAAATGCGACCCGATAAACCCTGCCCCACCCGTTACCAGAACACGCATATTGAACTCCGAGAAAATCCATGTTCCCCATTACTTTCGTTACTACCTGTAAAGGGCGCTTGCACCACGTGAAACAGACGCTCCCGGTCATTGTTGCAGCTGAGCCGGGGGAGGTGATTTTGGTGGATTATGGTTGCCCCGACAACACCGGCGACTGGGTAGAGGCGAACCTGCCTTCGGTAAAGGTCATCCGTGTGACCGATGATCCCGGCTTCTGCCTCCCAAGGGCACGAAACACCGGCGCGGCGCATGCGACTTCGCCCTGGATCTGCTTTATCGACGCCGACATCATCGTCCAGGATGGCTGGTTGCAATGGATGCAGGAAAACCTGCAGCCGCATCACTTCTATCGCGCAGAGCCGGGCGAAGGACTGGCCAATCTTGAAACTTACGGAACAGTCATCTGCAGCCGTGAAGACTTCAACGCTGTCAACGGTTACGACGAGGTTTTTCGCGGTTGGGGCGGTGAGGATGACGATCTCTATCACCGGCTTTCGTTTCTCAACCCCAACGCGCAAAAACGTTATCCGAACCACTTCGTGGAAGCGATTTCCCACGATGATGCCGAGCGCACGACCTTTCACGCGATAAAGAACGTGAAAACCCAAAGTTTTATCAACAACTGCTACATGAGAGTAAAAGAGTATTTGCGTTCGCAGGGTGTACATGACATCCCGTTTGAAACGCGCCAGCAACTATTCAACAGCCTGAGCGATACTCTTAAACAATATGCCGCCCGCCCTAAACTTTTCTCCACGCAAGTGAAGGCTAATAACTTGACGAACATCGACGGAGAACATCTCGACCTCCTCCTTGAAGTTGCTCGCCGCCGCCGCTATGGCCTGTTCGGTACACGTTATACCTCCGTTCGCACCCTTAAACAGACAACCGCTGAGGCCTGAGCCAGGAACGGGCTTTTCCAGGCAATGCCGAATGGCTACTCTCGGCGGCATGCCAGACATACCGAACGTGCCCCCCATGCCTCACCCCTTCCAGCCCGCCTGGTGGCTGCCCGGCCCGCACCTGCAGACGCTGTGGTCGCCGTTCTGCCGCACGCCGCAGCCGCTCGAGCGCCAGCGTGAGCGGCTGTGGCTGGAGGATGGCGATTTCATCGATCTCGACTGGCACGGCCCGCACGACACCGAGGCGCCGCTGGTGCTGGTGCTGCACGGGCTCACCGGGTCGTCCGCCTCGCACTATGTAATGGGCCTGCAGGGGCGTCTGGGCGAGAACGGCTGGGCCAGCGTGGCGATCAACTGGCGTGGCTGCTCGGGCGAGCCGAATCTGCTGCCGCGCGCCTACCATTCCGGCGCCAGCGACGACCTCGGCGCGGTCATCGAACACTTGCAGCGCAAGCGTCCGCTGGCGCCGCTGCACGCGGTGGGCTATTCGCTGGGCGGCAACGTGCTGCTCAAGTACCTCGGCGAGCGCGCCGCGAACTGCCCACTGCGGGGCGCCGTGGCGGTGTCGGTGCCCTTTCGCCTGGACCAGTGCGCCGACCGCATCGGCCTGGGGTTTTCGCGCGTCTACCAGGCGCATTTCATGCGCGCCATGCTCGCCTACGTGAAGGACAAGCAGCGTCTCTTCGCCCACCAGGGCATGGCCGACCGGCTGTCGGTGATGGAGAAGCTCGGTCCGCTGGACGATGTGCGCACCTTCTGGGATTTCGACGGGCGCATCACCGCGCCGCTGCACGGATTCGCCGATGCGCAGGACTACTACCGGCGCTCATCGAGCCGCTATTTCCTCGGCAACATCCACGTACCGACGCTGATCATCCAGGCCGCCGACGATCCGTTCGTCTTCGCCCACAGCGTGCCGACGGTGGCCGAGCTATCGGCCAGCACCACGCTGGAGCTGCAGGAAAAGGGCGGGCACGTCGGCTTCGTCGAAGGCTCGCCGCGGCGTCCGGTGTACTACCTGGAGCGCCGCATCCCGCAATGGCTGGCGCAGCTGGCGAAGCGCTAGCCAGGCGCTGTTCCCATCCACGTCGCTCGGCCGGTGGATCGATGAAGCGTGATCCACCCTACGTCCTGGACAGCTATTCCTGCCCGAGCACCCGTTCCAGCGGCACGAACAGTCGGTCGTAAAGCCGCTCCACGGCGCCCTGCGCGGCAGGGGTGAGGTAGCCGCCCTCCAGCGCCAGCACCTGGTAGATGCCACGCCGCATCAGGTCCTCGTCGAGCTCGGAGGCGGCGCCGCGCACGGTGCAGAGGAAGCGCACCCAGGATGTCATCATGATCCAGGCATTCAGGCTCAGCGCCTCCACCTGCGCCGGAGTCATGCGCAGGATGCCGGCCTCGACGAAACCGGCGTAGATGGCCTGCACGTGGGTCAGGCAGCGGTGGGCGAACTGCCGGTAGCGCTCGGCCAGCGCGGCGTCGGTTTCCAGCAGGTGTTCGAGGTCGCGGTGGAGGAAGCGGTAGTGCCACATCGCGGCGAGCGCCGCTTCCAGATAGAAGGTTTTGTCGTCCACCGTCAGCGCGCGTTCCGGACGACGCAGGAAGACGTCCACGCGGCTTTCGTACTCGGCGAACAGCTCGGCGATGATCGCCTGCTTGTTGCGGAAGTGGTAGTACAGGTTGCCCGGCGAAATCTGCAGGTGCGCGGCGATGTGGTTGGTGGTCACGCTGCGTTCGCCCTGCGCGTTGAACAGCTGCAGGCTGGCCTGGACGATGCGCTCGCGGGTCTTGGGTGCTGGCGGCATGGCTCGCTCGATGGGGACAGGTGGGCACAAGGTACAACGCGAAGCGCGCGGGCACACCTCCACGGATCGGCCGCACCCGCTTTTGGTTGGCTGGCGCGGGCCCTGGCGGACGCCCAGCCTCCATTCCACAGGCGCGGGCGATCCGCCATTTGACACTTTAGAGCAATTGCTCTAAAAATTCCCGAACGACAATAACAACCGCCCTGCCAAGGTGCCGCCATGCCCGCCGATCTCGCCCTGATCACCCCGCCGCCGTCCGTCGAACCCCTGGATGCCGGGCCGCTGGAAGCGCTTCTCTCCCGGCAACGGGCCGCCTTCCGGGCCGACCCGATGCCTTCCGCCGAGGCGCGCATCCGCCGCCTCGGCGCTCTGCACCGGTTGCTGCTCGATGAACAGCGGGCGATCGTTGCCGCCATAAACGCGGACTTCGGCAACCGCTCGGCCGATGAAACCCTGTTCGCCGAAATCATGCCCTGCCTGCACGGCATCGCCTATGCCCGCAAGCGTCTGCGCAAATGGATGAAGCCCTCGCGGCGCGCCGTGGGGCTGCAGTTCCAGCCGGCCAGCGCCCAGGTGGTTTACCAGCCGCTGGGGGTGATCGGCGTGATGGTGCCGTGGAACTACCCGCTGTTTCTCGCCCTTGGCCCGGCGATCGGCGCGCTGTCGGCGGGCAACCGGGTGATGATCAAGATGAGCGAATCGACGCCCGCCACCTCGCGCCTGCTCAAGACCCTGCTGGCGAAGATCTATCCGGAAGACCTGGTGGCGGTGGTCGAGGGCGACGTCGAGGTAGGCATCGCCTTTTCGCGCCTGGCCTTCGACCACCTTCTGTTCACCGGCGCCACGGGCATCGGCCGCCAGGTGATGCGCGCGGCGGCGGAAAACCTGGTGCCGGTGACCCTCGAGCTGGGCGGCAAGTCGCCGGTGATCATCAGCGACAAGGCGCCGATGGCGCAGGCCGCCGAGCGCATCGCCTGGGGCAAGACGCTGAACGCCGGGCAGACCTGCATCGCCCCGGACTACGTGCTGGTGCCGCGGGCGCGCCTGCAGGAATTCGTCGCCGCCTACCGCGAGGCGGTGCAGCGCTTCTTCCCGACGCTGGAGAACAATCCGGACTACACGACGATCATCAATCCACGTCAGCTGGCCCGTCTCAACGACTACCTGAGCGATGCGCAGGCACATGGCGCGACCCTGCTGCCGCTGTTCCCGCAGAGCCAGGGCGCGCGCCTGGCGCACACCCTGCTGCTGGACGTAAACGACGAGATGCGCGTGATGCAGGACGAGATCTTCGGTCCGCTGCTGCCGGTAATTCCCTACGGGACGCTCGACGAGGCGCTGGACTACGTCAACGCGCGGCCGCGCCCGCTGGCGCTGTACTTCTTCGGCTACGACAAGGCCGAGCAGCGCCGCGTGCTGGCGCAGACCCACTCGGGTGGCGTCTGCCTCAACGACACCCTGCTGCACGTCGCGCAGGACGACGTGCCCTTCGGCGGCGTCGGCCCCTCGGGCATGGGCCACTACCACGGCCACGAAGGCTTCCTCACCTTCAGCAAGGCCAAGGCGGTGTTCAGCAAGCCACGCTTCAACGCCGCGCGGATGATCTACCCGCCCTACGGCAAGGCGATCCAGAAGCTGGTTTACAGACTGTTCATCCGCTGACGCGGGCGCGGCGAACCCCAGGATGACCACACGAATGACCAACACCACGCTTTCTACCCCGGCGCTCAGCCGCCGCGGCCTGCTCAGGGTCGGCCTGGTCGGTTCGGCGTTTCTCGCCACCGCCGGCCTCGGCGCTGCGCTCAGTGGTTGCTCGGCGAGCAGCCCGGCCAGCGGCTATGCCGTGCTGCGCGAAACCGACCTGCCCTTTCTCCGCGCACTGATCCCGGTAATGCTCGAAGGCGCGGTACCTGTCGCGCAGATGCCCGCGGCGATCGACGGCACCCTGCAGAGCCTCGACTACAGCCTCGACCACCTCTCCCCGGAGCTGCTCAAGCTGACCCTGCAGCTGTTCGACGTGCTCGCCCTGCCGATCACCCGTGGGCCGCTGACCGGCGTCTGGGGCAGCTGGGACAACGCCGGAGCCGACGACATCCGCCAGTTCCTCGCACGCTGGCAGGACAGCTCCATCTCCCTGCTGCGCATGGGCCACGAGTCCCTGCTCAAGCTGGTGATGATGGCCTGGTACAGCCGCCAGGAGTCCTGGGCGCATTGCGGCTATCCCGGCCCGCCGACGATCTGACGATGGCGGCGCGTCGCCCGCCAGCCCGCAGGCGCGTTGCGAATCCGGACCCCATAAGAACAAGAGAGAAGCCTGAATGCCCGTACCCGATCCGTTCCGCGAAGGCCTGGCCCGCGGCTGGAAGACCCACGACGGCTCACGCCAGGAAAACGACCTGACCCTGGAGTGCGACGTGGCCATCGTCGGCACCGGCGCCGGCGGCGGCACCACGGCGGAAATCCTCAGCGCCGCCGGCTACAAGGTGCTGCTGATCGAGGAAGGTCCGCTGAAGACCAGCAGCGACTTCAAGATGCAGGAGGCCGAGGCCTACCCGAGCCTCTACCAGGAAGGCATCGGCCGGATGAGCAAGGACGGCGCCATCGTCATCCTCCAGGGTCGCGCGGTGGGCGGCACCACGCTGGTCAACTGGACCTCCAGCTTCCGCACCCCGGAGCCGACCCTCGAACACTGGGCACGCGAGTACGACGTCAGGGGCCACAGCGCCGCCGAGATGGCGCCCTGGTTCGCGCGCATGGAGGAGCGCCTCGGCGTGACGCCCTGGGCACTGCCGCCGAACGGCAACAACGACGTGCTGCGCATGGGCTGCGAGAAGCTCGGCTATCACTGGAAAGTCATCCCGCGCAACGTCCGTGGTTGCTGGAACATCGGTTACTGCGGCATGGGCTGCCCGACCAACGCCAAGCAATCGATGCTGGTGACGACCATTCCGGCAACCCTCGACAAGGGCGGCGAGCTGCTCTACCTGGCCCGCGCCGACAAGCTGCTGCTCGACGGTGACAGGGTCACCGGGCTGAGCTGCCAGGCGCTGGACGCGCGCTGCGTGGCGCCGACCGGGCGACGCATCACGGTCAAGGCGCGGCATTACGTGCTCGCCGGCGGCGGCATCAACACTCCGGCGATCCTCCTGCGCTCCGCCGTGCCGGACCCGCACGGACGCACCGGCAAGCGCACCTTCCTGCACCTGGTGAACTTCTCCGCCGCGCAGTTCGAGCAGGTCATCAACCCGTTCTACGGGGCGCCGCAGTCGATCTATTCGGACCATTTCCAGTGGGACGACGGCCCCACCGGGCGGATGTCCTTCAAGCTCGAAGTGCCGCCGCTGCAACCGGCGCTGTCCTCTACCCTGCTCGGCCGCTTCGGCGAGGAAAACGCGCTGCGCATGGAGCAGTTGCCGCACACCAACGTGATGCTCGCCCTGCTGCGCGACGGCTTCCACCCGCAGAGCACGGGCGGCAGCGTGGAGCTGCGCGGCGACGGCTCGCCGGTGCTCGATTATCAGGTCAGCGACTACGCCTGGGACGGCCTGCGCCGCGCCTTCCAGACCATGGCAGAAATCCAGTTCGCCGCCGGCGCCAAGGCGGTGCTGCCGCTGCACGCCGACGCCAACTACGTGACCACGCCAAAGGCGGCGCGCGAGCTGATCGACGGCCTGCGCCTGGAGCTGTTCCGCACGCGCCTGGGCAGTGCCCACGTGATGGGCGGCTGCGCCATGGGCGAGGACCCCAAACGGTCGGTGGCCGACAGCCTGGGCCGGCATCACCAGTTGCAGAACCTGTCGATCCACGACGGCTCGCTGTTCCCCACCAGCATCGGCGCCAACCCGCAGCTGTCGGTCTACGGGCTCACCGCCCAGTTGGCCACGCAACTGGCCGAACGGTTGAAGGCGTGAGCCGCGCGGCGCCGCTTCGGCGCGGCGCGCATACCGCCCATTCGCCACAAGAATGCCGACGATCACGCCATCGCGCCCCGCTTGGCCACTCCGGCCTGCTGCGCTACCATCCGGGTCCCCTTGATCCTGCCAGGACATCGCGATGAACCGAGTGCTGTACCCGGGTACGTTCGACCCCATCACCCAGGGGCACGGCGATCTCATCGAACGCGCATCGAAACTGTTCGACAGCGTGGTCATCGCCGTCGCCGCCAACCCGAAGAAGAACCCGCTGTTTCCCCTGGAGCAACGCGTCGAACTGGCCCGCGAAGTGACCCGGCACCTGCCCAACGTCGAGGTGGTCGGTTTCTCCACGCTTCTGGCGCATTTCGTCAAGGAGCAGCAGGCCAACATCATCCTGCGCGGCCTGCGCGCGGTGTCCGACTTCGAGTACGAATTCCAGCTGGCGAACATGAACCGCCAACTGGCGCCGGACGTGGAGAGCCTGTTCCTCACGCCGTCGGAGCACTTCTCCTACATCTCCTCGACCCTGGTCCGCGAGATCGCCAACCTCGGCGGCGACATCACCAAGTTCGTTCATCCCGCGGTCGCCCGGGCCCTCGCGCAACGCTTCAAGCGCTGACGCGGAACCCTTCGCGCGCGGCCGGATCGAACGCCGCGCCCGTCCCATTCGCCGCCGCGGCGTGCAAGCCCGGCGACGATGCGGCACAATTTACGGCCACCTTGCCAGTGCCCAGGCCGTTCGCCTCGGCAGGAGTTGTTCGATGTCCCTGAAAATCACCGACGATTGCATCAACTGCGACGTCTGCGAACCCGAGTGCCCGAACGGGGCGATTTCCCAAGGCGAGGAGATCTACGTCATCGATCCCAACCTGTGCACCGAATGCGTCGGCCACTACGACGAACCGCAGTGCCAGCAGGTGTGTCCGGTGGACTGCATCCCCCTCGACGAGGCGCGGGTGGAAACCAAGGACCAGCTGATGAGCAAGTACCTGATCATCACGGGCAAGGCCTGACGTGCGCCGCTTGCAGCGGGCGTTCCTAGGCTTCGCCGCCCTTCTCCTCGTCTGCACCGCCCAGGCCCAGAGCACCGGCGAGGCCGCCGTCGCCAGCGCGCACCCGCAGGCCACCGCCGCCGGCCGGGAAATCCTCGATGACGGCGGCAACGCCTTCGACGCCGCCGTCGCCGTCGCCGCCGCGCTGGCGGTGGTCGAACCCTACGGCTCGGGACTCGGCGGAGGCGGCTTCTTCCTGCTGCGCCGCCCGGGCGATCCGCTGCGCTACAACTTCCTCGACGCCCGCGAGCGCGCTCCGCAGGCCGCCAATGCCGACCTCTACCGGCGCGACGGCGCCGTGCAGCCGCGGCTGTCCCTCGACGGCGCCCTGGCCGCGGCGATTCCCGGCCTGCCGGCGGCGCTGGTCGACCTCTCCGGACGCTACGGCAAGCTGCCGCTCAAACGCGCGCTGGCACCGGCGATCCGGCTCGCCCGCGACGGTTTCGCGGTCGACGCGGTCTATCGCGAACGCGCCGCCTGGCGCCTCGCCGCATTGCGCGACGATGCGGAAAGCGCGCGGCTGTTCCTGGTGGACGGCGAAATCCCGGCCGAAGGCCACGTGCTGCGCCAGCCGGAACTGGCCGCCACCCTGGAAGCGCTGGCCGAGCAGGGGCGCGACGGGTTCTACAAGGGCGCCGTGGCGCAGCGGCTGGTCGACGGCGTGCGCGCCGCCGGTGGCATCTGGACCCTGGAAGACCTGGACAAGTACCGCGTGGTCGAACGCACGCCGCTGCGTTTCGCCCTCGCCGGCGGCCGCGAGCTGATCGCTGCGCCGCCGCCCTCGGCCGGCGGCGTGGCCCTGGCGCAGAGCCTCGCCATGCTGCAGCAACTGCCGCTGGCCGAGGCCGACAAGCTGCAGCGCGCGCACTACGTCACCGAAGTGCTGCGCCGCGCCTACCGCGACCGCGGCCTGCTCGGCGACCCGGATTTCGTCCCCGCGCCGCTGGCCAAGCTGCTGCGCGCCGATTACCTGAAGGGCCTCGCCGCCGGCATCGACCCGACCCGAGCCACGCCGAGCGTCGAACTGCCGCCCTCGCCGGCCTGGCGCGAAGGCGATAACACCACGCACTTCGCCGTGCTCGACGCCGACGGGCGCGCGGTCGCCGCCACGCTGTCGATCAACCTACCCTTCGGCGCCGCCTTCAGCCCGGCCGGCAGCGGCGTGCTGCTCAACGACGAGATGGACGACTTCGCCGCCGATCCGCAGGGCTCCAATACCTACGCGCTCAGCGGCAGCCAGGCCAACGTCATCGCCCCCGGCAAGCGTCCGCTGTCGAGCATGAGCCCCACCTTCATCGAGAGCCGCGACGACTTCGCCGCGTTCGGTACGCCCGGCGGCAGCCGCATCCCGAGCATGGTGCTGCTCGCCGTGCTGGACTACCTCGACGGCAAGCCGGTGGCCGAATGGCCGAAGACGCCGCGCTTCCACCATCAGTACCTGCCGGACGTGCTGGAGTACGAGGCGGATGCCTTCAGCGCCGCGGAAGTCGCCGACCTGCAGGCGCGCGGCTATACGCTCAGGCAGGTCGATCGCCGCTACGGCAATTTGCAGGTGCTGCGCTGGCACAAGCCGTCCAACCGCGTCGAAGCCGCCAGCGACCCCCGCGGCATCGGCACCGCCGCGGTGTTTCCGAGGGCCATGAAAAAGCCGGTCGATTGACCGGCTTTTCTTTCAGCGGGGGTTCGCCTCAGTCGCGGTTGTTGTAACCGGTACTGGTGCAGCCCAGGCAACGCACGAAGGCAGCCTTGCCGGGATCGACCACCAGCGCCTTGCCGGTAGCTCCGATGCCGCCGCCAGTAGCGGTGAACGGCAGTGCCACGACGAACGCCGCCGCGCCGATTACGGTCGCCGCGATCAGCAGGGGCCGCGCGATAACCAGATCGCCGATCATGGCGTAGGCAGGTGGCGCCTCGACGGTGTACATCGGGTCGCCGGACGAGTTCTCCTCCACTGCCTGCCCGGCCTGGGCGGGCAAAGCCAGCGAGACGGTGGTCAGCGCCAAGACAAGAGCAGTGCAACGAAACAGGTTCATCGGGCGGTCCTTCAGGGGGTACGGGGCGTTGGCGTAACTATAACAGTACCGGGGCGTTTGTCAGCGTGCGCTTCTTATCATCGCCGGGAAGTCGCGCCTCAGCGCTGGCAGCGGCCGCAATACACGCTGGCGCGCTGGCCCAGACGAACCTCGCGCAGGGTGCTGCCGCAGACTTTGCAGAACTCGCCGCCGCGACCGTAGACGAACAGCTCCTGCTGGAAATAGCCGGGCAGCCCGTCGCCGCCGACGAAGTCGCGCAGGGTCGTGCCGCCGCGCTCGATGGCATGCGCGAGGATGCGTTTGATCTCCTGCGCCAGGCGCTGGTAGCGCGCCCTGGAGATCGCGCCCGCCGCGCGCCGCGGGTCGATGCCGGCGGCGAACAGCGCCTCGCTGGCGTAGATGTTGCCCACCCCGACCACCACCGCGTTGTCCATGATGAACGGCTTGACCGCCATCGAACGCCCGCGCGACAGCTCGAACAGGCGCTCACCATCGAAGGCGTCGGTCAGCGGCTCCGGCCCGAGATTGCGCAGCAGCTCGTGGGCCAGCGGATCGGCGCTCCAGAGCAGCGCGCCGAAGCGGCGTGGGTCGGTGTAGCGCAGCGACATCCCCGACTCCAGCTCGAAATCCACGTGTTCGTGCTTCAGCGCCGGCTGGCCACTGGGCACCAGGCGCAGGCTGCCGGACATGCCCAGGTGGGCGATCAGCGTGCCGCTCTCGGCCTGCAGCAGCAAGTACTTGGCGCGCCGCTGGACGTGTTCGATGCGCTGCCCGGACAGGCGCACGTCGAGGTCCTCGGGAATCGGCCAGCGCAGGCGCCGCTCACGCACGATCACCCGCTCGACGCGCTGACCCTCGACGTGGGGAGCGATGCCGCGGCGGGTGGTTTCGACTTCGGGTAATTCGGGCATGGGAACGTCGGGCTGCTGGGGAGGGATAGGACGCGGGAAAAACGCATCGAGCGATCCGCAAGGCGCGCATGGCACACCCTACGGGCAGTGGCTAGCCCACGCCCAGCTCGCGGATGCTTTCCTTGAGGGTTTCGTAGTCGTACTCGGAGAGGCCGATGTAATCCAGCACGTAAGGGCGCACCACGTGCCACTCATGGTCCTCGGTCTGTCCGCCGAGCACCCGGTAGCAGCCGCAGATGTGCTCGGCCATCTTGAGGATCGCCAGCAGGTTCTTCAGCTGGCTGTCGCGGCCGGAGTCCTCGCTGAAGATCGCCAACGCGTTGTGATGGTTGGCGATCGCCTCGCAGAGGTGCGGATTGAGGTTCCACGAACGCGCCGTGTAGTAGCCGACCACCGCGTGGTTGGTATTGAGCAGCCGGTTTTCCGTATCCACCACGCGGCGCTCGGCGGTGGCGCTGGCGTAGGCCTCTTCCAGCACGCTCATATAGTGCGGAAAGCGCTTGATCATCAGCGGGATGCCGCAGTTGTGGAACAGCCCCAGCGCGTAGGCCTCGTCCACCGCCTGGATACCGACGCGCTTGGCCAGCGTCAGGCAGGTCATCGCCACGTCCTGCGCGGTGTCCCAGAAGCGGTTCAGGGTGACGATGGTCTCGTCGCTCATCTCGCCGCGGATCGACTGCGCGTTGATGATGTTGATCACGCTGTTGCAGCCCAGCAGGTTCACTGCGCGCTGGATCGAGCTGACCTTGTTGGCCAGGCCGAAGTACGGCGAATTGACGATCTTCAGCAGCGCGCCGGACAAACCGGGGTCCTGGCTGATCAGCTTGGCGATCGCCTTGAGGTCCGGGTTGGGCATCAACTGCTCCATCTGCAGGTCGACCATGATCTGCGGTTGGGGCGGCACGCTGATGCCTTGCAGGGCCTTGCGGATCTGTTCGGTGGAGAGTTCCTGAGACATGACGGACGCATCGGGAAGTGAGGGGAATTGCCGCAGTTTGCCATCTGCAGCTCGTCCGCGACACCGAACTTTCACCTGAGGCGCCGTTCGGTATTCCTTGCACGGCGCAGCGCGCAAGCCGGCCCGCCAGGCTCTGCCGCGCGGCTCGCAGGCTGCGCCCCACACCTTCGAGGAGAGCTTCATGAACGCATCGCTGAACGGCAAGAAAGTCGCCATCCTGGTCACCGACGGTTTCGAGCAGGTCGAGCTGACCGGCCCCAAGGACGCCCTTGAGAAGGCCGGCGCGACGGCCCACATCATTTCCGCCAAGACCGGCAAGGTCACCGGCTGGAACCACACCACGCCGGCCGACACCTTCGAGGTCGACAAGACCTTCGAGAGCGCCAACATCGACGATTACGACGCCGTGCTGCTGCCCGGCGGCGTGGTCAACGGCGACACCATCCGCACCGACGAGAAGGCCCAGGCGCTGGTCAAGGGCGCGGCGAACGCGAACAAGCCGATCGCGGTGATCTGCCACGGCGGCTGGATTCTCGCCAGCAGCGGCCTGGTCAAGGGCAAGACCATGACCAGCTGGCCATCGCTGACCGACGACCTGAAGAACGCCGGCGCCAACTGGATCGACCAGCAGGTGGTGGTGGACGGCACGCTGATCAGCAGCCGCAAGCCCGACGACATCCCCGCCTTCAGCCAGAAGCTGATCGACGCGCTGGTGGCCTGATCGCCGTTTACCGTAGGGTGCGCCGTGCGCACCGTGAAACGCTCGAATGGGTGCGCGTGGCGCACCCTACGGCTGATGGCCTGATCGCCCGAAACGAAAAGCCCGGCGATGCCGGGCTTTTTTTCGTTCGCAGTTCAGCTCAGCTCAGGCGCTTGCCGCCACGCCCAGCACGCCGCCGATCATGCTTCCGGTCTCCTCCAGGTCGATGTGCCACTGCATCGCCTCGCGCAGCAGGTGCGGGGTGTGACCGCCCTTGGCGCAGGCACGCTCGAAGTAGTCGTTCAGCGCCGCGCGGTAGCTGGGGTGCACGCAATGGTCGATCACCGACCGCGCGCGTTCGCGCGGCGCGAGGCCGCGCAGGTCGGCCAGGCCCTGCTCGGTGACCAGGATGTCGACGTCGTGCTCGGTGTGGTCGACGTGGCTGACCATCGGCACCACGCTGGAGATCGCGCCGCCCTTGGCGATGGACTTGGTGACGAAGATCGCCAGGTGCGCGTTACGGGCGAAATCGCCGCTGCCACCGATACCGTTCATCATTTTCGTGCCGCCGACGTGGGTCGAGTTGACGTTGCCGTAGAGGTCGAACTCCAGTGCCGTGTTGATGCCGATGATGCCGAGGCGGCGCACCACTTCCGGGTGGTTGGAGATTTCCTGCGGGCGCAGCACCAGCTTGTCCTTGTACTTCTCCAAGTTGCCGAACACCTCGGCATTGCGCCGCGCCGACAGGGTGATCGAGCTGCCCGAGGCGAAGCGCAGCTTGCCGGCGTCGATCAGGTCGAAGGTGGAGTCCTGCAGCACCTCGGAATACATGCTGAGGTTCTCGAACGGCGACTCGATCAGCCCGCACATCACCGCGTTGGCGATGCTGCCGATGCCGGCCTGCAGCGGGCCGAGGCTGTCGCTCATGCGCCCGGCCGCCACTTCGCCCTTGAAGAAATCGATCAGGTGGTCGGCGATGGCCTGGGTCTCCGCGTCCGGCGGCAGCACGGTGGACGGCGAATCCGCCTGGTTGCTGACGACGATGGCGACGATCTTCTCCGGCGGGATCGGAATCGCCCCGCTGCCGATGCGGTCGTCCACGCGGGTCAGCGGGATCGGCGTGCGGGTGGGCCGGTAGGTGGGGATGTAGATGTCGTGCAGGCCTTCCAGATTCGGGTTGTGCGCCAGGTTGATCTCGACGATTACCCGCTTGGCGAAGATCGCGAAGCTGGCCGAGTTGCCCACCGAGGTGGTCGGCACGATGTGGCCGTCCTCGGTGATCGCGACCGCTTCGATCACGGCGATGTCCGGCAGCTTGAGCTGGTGGTTGCGCAGCTGCTCGACGGTTTCCGAGAGGTGCTGGTCGATGAACATCACGCTGCCGTCGTTGATCGCCTTGCGCAGCGTGGCGTCGACCTGGAACGGCATGCGCCGGGCCAGCACGCCGGCCTCGGTGAGCTGCTTGTCGAGGTCGTTGCCGAGGCTGGCGCCGGTCATCAGGCTGATCTGCAGCGGATGCTTGCGGGCCCGCTCGGCCAGCGCGCGCGGCACCGCCTTGGCTTCACCGGCGCGGGTGAAACCGCTCATGCCGACGGTCATGCCGTCTTCGATCAGCGCGGAGGCTTGCTCCGCACTCATCAGTTTGTCGAGCAGGGAGGGCAGGCGCACACGGTCGGAATGCATGGTTGGGGTCTCGCGAGCTGGGCTGGAAGGTGCGCAGCGTAGTCGATGCAAGACCCTCCGAAACGTGCGTCATACCAAAGTCGCAGGCGCGCCCGGCGCGCAACTGGCGCCCGGTCCACCGCCTGTGCTGAGATGCGCGCTCATTCCCGACGCCGACCGCCATGCCCTCCTCCGCCCTCGACCTGCTCGCCGCCCACCGGTTCTTCCACGACCTGCCGCCGACCGAGCTGGAGACCCTTTCCGGCAGCCTGCAGCGCTGCCGCTTTCCCGCCGGCGACCTGCCGTTTCGCAGCGGCGAGCTGGCCCGACGCTGCCTGCTGCTCGGCGACGGCGAGGTGCAGGTGCTGCGCTTCGGCCTGGATGGCGAGGAGCGCGTGCTCGGCCAGTTCGGCCGCGGCGAGCTGATCGCGGTGGCGGCGCTGTTCATGGCCGACGGTCGCTACCCGGCCAGCGCCCGCGCGCAGACCACGGTGTCCGGCTGGTGGCTGCCACGCGAGGCCCTGCACCGGCTCTGCGCGGCGCACCCGGCGCTGTCCCTGCGCCTGCTGCAGAGCGTCAGCGGCAGCCTGTTGCGCAGCGTGGACCTGGGCGAGCGGCTGGCGGCGGATTCCTGCGCCCAGCGACTGGCCGGCTATCTGCTGGAACAACGCGGCGTCCAGGGTAACGACGACCTGAAGTTGCCGCTGCGCCTCGGCCAGCTTGCCGCGAGCCTGGGCATGCGCGGCGAAACCCTCAGCCGGCAACTCGCCGACTGGCGCCGCCAGGGGCTGATCAGCGGGCGCGGCACCGCCGTCACCCTGCTCGACGCCGACGCCCTGCAGCGCCTGCGTTCAGCCCGATAGCCCGTCCACCCGGGGCTGGCACAGCCAACCCGCATAACGCGCCAGGAACATCCCGAACGCCAGCAGCCAGAGCAGGCCGGCGAGCACCAGCGCGCCTTGCGGCAGCCACGTCGGCAAGAGTACGCGGGCGAACGCCGCCGCATTCAGCGCGACGAACGCCCAGCGCATGCCCGCCGGTGGCAACAGCGGACGGCCGCTGTGGCCCAGGGAGACCCGCGCCATCATCGCCAGGATCAACCCGGCCAGCCCGCCGACGGTGAGCGCGTGCAGCGCGGCGCTGCCATTATCGATCAACCCGAGGTGCCAGGCGGCCATGCCCAGCAGCGCCAGCACCAGCCAGGCGTAGGCCAGGTGTAGCGACCAGAGCAGCGGCACGCGCCACAGGCCCTTGTCGTACCAGCGCGACAGGCGAATGCCGTGGAGCACGCCCACCAGGCCGAACGGCAGCGCCATCCAGGCGCGTGGCTGCAGATCGAGGCCCGCCGCCGCGAGCACCGCGAGCACGGCCAACCCGGCCAGCGCCGGGCGCTCCAGCCACTTCAGGGCCGGCACCGCCTGCGTCCGACCGAGACCGCGCTGAGTGAAGAACGGAATCACCCGCCCGCCGATGATTCCGCTCAGCGCCGCCAGCAGCCAGAGCGCCGCATGCGCGCCCTGGCGCTGCCAGTCGGCGCGATCGAGCAGTTGCCCGGCCACCGCCAGGCCATCGGCGAGGGCGAACAGCAGCAGCACGCCGACCAGCGGGTAGTTGTTGCGCTGCCGCGCGCGCCACAGGCTGCGGCCCAGCGCGAAGGCCAGCAGCGGCAGGAAGGCGAGTTCCAGCACCGCGCAGAGCGCCAGCGACGCCCCGCCGAGCCAGGCCAGGCGCGTCAGCAGCCAGAGCAGGAACAGCGTGGCCAGCGGCGGGCCCGACAGCGCCTGGGCGCCGGTCCAGTTGGGCACCGCGGTGAGCAGGAAACCGGCCACCGCGGCCACGCCGAAGCCGAACGGCATCTCGTGCAGGTGCCAGGCCAGCCAACCGCCGGTCGGCTGCCAGACCGGGACGCCGGAGAGCGCCAGGAGCCACAGGCCCAGCGCCACGCAGGCATAGGCGGCGCAGCCGAGGAAGAACGGCCGGAAGCCCAGGCGCCAGAGCGGGAAGCCCAGCGCAGGTCGGGAAATCTGAAGCATGGGGCACCTCCATGGATGAGCGCGCCGACTCTGCGCCGCGCCGTTTGTCTGGCGCCATGAGAAATGTCAAATCCTGCACGGCGGCGACTATCCGGCTAGAATTCCACTCCCCTTCCGGAGATGAACATGTCCTTACCCAGCCTGCGCCTCAAAGCCAACGCCGATCGCCGCCTGCGTGCCGGTCACCTGTGGGTGTACAGCAACGAGATCGACGTGGCCGCCTCGCCGCTCGCCGGCTTCGCTGCCGGCGACCAGGCGATCCTTGAGGCGGCTGGAGGCAAGCCACTGGGCATCGTCGCCCTCTCGCCGAACAACCTGATCTGCGCCCGCCTGATGTCCCGTGACACCAAGCACGTTCTGGACAAGTCGCTGCTGGTGCACCGCATCAAGGTCGCCCTGTCGCTGCGCGAGCGGCTGTTCGACAAGCCCTTCTACCGCCTGGTGTTCGGCGACTCCGACCTACTCCCCGGCCTGGTGGTCGACCGCTTCGGCGACATCCTGGTGGCCCAGCTCGCCTCGGCGACCATGGAGCGCTACAAGGACGACGTGCTCGCCGCGCTGGTCCAGGTGCTCAAGCCCAGCGGTATCCTCTGGAAGAACGACTCCGCCGCGCGCGACGCGGAAGGCCTGGAGCGCTACGTCAGCGTTGCCCATGGCGAAGTGCCGGAGTGGGTCGGGCTGGAAGAGAACGGCGTGAAGTTCGAGGCGCCGGTGATGGAAGGCCAGAAGACCGGCTGGTTCTACGACCACCGCATGAACCGCGCGCGCCTGGCGCCCTACGTCAAGGGCAAGCGCGTGCTCGACCTGTTCAGCTACATCGGCGGCTGGGGCGTGCAGGCCGCGGCCTTCGGCGCCAGCGAAGTGATGTGCGTCGACGCCTCGGCCTTCGCCCTCGACGGCGTGCAACGCAACGCTGCGCTGAACGGCCTGACCGACCAGGTGATCAGCGTGGAAGGCGACGTCTTCGAGGCACTGAAGGAGCTCAAGGCCGCCGAGGAGCGCTTCGACGTGGTGGTCGCCGATCCGCCGGCCTTCATCAAGCGCAAGAAGGACTTCAAGAACGGCGAGGCCGCCTACCGCCGCCTCAACGAGCAGGCCATGCGCCTGCTGAACAAGGACGGCATCCTGGTCAGCGCGTCCTGCTCGATGCACCTGCCGGAGGACGACCTGCAGAACGTCCTGCTCGGCAGCGCCCGCCACCTCGACCGCCACATGCAGCTGCTCGAACGCGGCGCCCAGGGCCCGGACCATCCGGTGCACCCGGCCATCGCCGAAACACGCTACATCAAGAGCCTGATCTGTCGTCTGCTGCCGAGCGCCTGAGCGGCGCCGCCTGCGCCGCACCCTCCCGCGCCCCCTGCATCGTTGCCGTCAGCGGCGTTTCACCGGGGCGCGACTCGATCCGCAGGCATGTGCCTTCGCCGACCACGGCGAAGCACGCCTGAATACACCGAGCTGGACCAACGACACCGCCCCGCCGCCCGGCCAGCCTTTCCCTCGGCGCGAGCTGCGGCGTAGAATCGCAGCATTCCCTGCCATCCATCCTTCGGCGGGCCTGAGTTTGGGCCACGCGAGCGGTGATCCCGCCTCGCCCTTCGGCCATCGCGTACGCACGGTCAACGCCGTTTGCATCCGTTTTTCGCGACGCTCACCATACGCCTCATAACGACCTGATCAGCCGCAGGAAACCGTCATGCCCGATTACCGTTCGAAAACCTCCACCCACGGCCGCAACATGGCCGGCGCCCGCGCCCTCTGGCGCGCCACCGGGATGAAGGACGAAGACTTCAAGAAGCCGATCATCGCCATCGCCAACTCCTTCACCCAGTTCGTGCCCGGCCACGTGCACCTGAAGGACCTCGGCCAGCTGGTCGCCCGCGAGATCGAGAAACACGGCGGCGTGGCGAAGGAATTCAACACCATCGCCGTGGACGACGGCATCGCCATGGGCCACGACGGCATGCTCTATTCGCTGCCCAGCCGCGAGATCATCGCCGACTCCGTGGAGTACATGGTCAACGCGCACTGCGCCGACGCCATCGTCTGCATCTCCAACTGCGACAAGATCACCCCCGGCATGCTGATGGCCGCGCTGCGCCTGAACATCCCGGTGGTGTTCGTTTCCGGCGGGCCGATGGAAGCCGGCAAGACCAAGCTGGCCAGCCACGGGCTGGACCTGGTCGACGCGATGGTCATCGCCGCCGACTCCAGCGCCTCCGACGAGAAGGTCGCCGAATACGAGCGCAGCGCCTGCCCGACCTGCGGCAGCTGCTCCGGCATGTTCACCGCCAACTCGATGAACTGCCTGGTCGAAGCCCTCGGCCTGGCGCTGCCGGGCAACGGCTCGCTGCTGGCCACCCACGCCGACCGCGAACAGCTGTTCCTCCAGGCCGGGCGCACCGCCGTCGAGCTGTGCCGCCGCTACTACGGCGAGAACGACGCCTCGGTGCTGCCGCGCAACATCGCCAACCGCGCGGCCTTCGAGAACGCCATGACCCTGGACATCGCCATGGGCGGCTCGACCAACACCATCCTGCACCTGCTGGCCGCCGCCCAGGAGGCGGAGCTGGACTTCGACCTGCGCGCCATCGACGACCTGTCGCGCAAGGTGCCGCAGCTGTGCAAGGTGGCGCCGAACACGCCGAAGTACCACATGGAAGACGTGCACCGCGCCGGCGGCATCATCGGCATCCTCGGTGAGCTGGCCCGTGGCGGCCTGATCAACACCGACCTGCCGACCGTGCACAGCCGCACCCTGGGCGAAGGCATCGAGAAATGGGACATCACCGTCACCCAGGACGAGTCGGTGAAGACCTTCTACAAGGCCGGCCCGGCCGGCATCCCGACGCAGACCGCGTTCAGCCAGGCGACCCGTTGGGAAACCCTGGACGACGACCGCGCCGAAGGCTGCATCCGCAGCGTCGAGCACGCCTTCTCGAAGGAAGGCGGGCTGGCGGTGCTCTACGGCAACATCGCCCTCGACGGCTGCGTGGTGAAAACCGCCGGCGTCGACGAGTCGATTCACGTCTTCGAGGGCCGCGCCAAGGTCTTCGAGAGCCAGGACGGCGCGGTGAAGGGCATCCTCAACGACGAGGTGCAGCCTGGCGATATCGTGATCATCCGCTACGAAGGCCCGAAGGGCGGTCCGGGCATGCAGGAAATGCTCTATCCGACCTCGTACCTGAAGTCCAAGGGCCTCGGCAAACAGTGCGCGCTGCTCACCGACGGGCGCTTCTCCGGCGGCACCTCGGGGCTGTCCATCGGCCACGCCTCGCCGGAAGCCGCGGCTGGTGGCGCCATTGGCCTGGTGCGCGACGGCGACAAGGTGCTGATCGACATTCCGAAGCGCTCGATCAACCTGCTGGTGAGCGACGAGGAACTTGCCCATCGCCGTATCGAACAGGACAAGAAAGGCTGGAAGCCCGCCGCCCCGCGCGCGCGCAAGGTAACTACCGCGCTGAAGGCCTACGCCCTGCTCGCCACCAGCGCCGACAAGGGCGCGGTACGTAACAAGGCGCTGCTCGACGGCTGATCCCGACCGGCATGCCCACACGAAAAAGCCCGGCAACCGCCGGGCTTTTTTTCGTTGCGATGCCCGCGTACCCACGCGCGGCGCGCGTTACTCGCGCATCAATTCCTCACGGGCCTCACGCAACTTGCGCTCGCGCTTGGCAATCTTCTTCGGGTCGCCGTCACGCTGGGCGTCGCGCAGGTCGGCCTCGCGCTTCGACACCTCGGCCTGCTTGGCGGCGATACGATCCTTGCGGTCGGCAGCCCGACTCTCTTCGGTGCAACGCTCGCGGACCTGATCGAGGGCCGTGGAAAGCCCGTCGATCCGCGCGCTGTCGCCCTGCTGGCGCGCCTCGTCGAGCTTCTGCTGGAGCTCATGTTCCTTGTCGGTACAGCTCTGCGCCGCCAGCAGGGGGCTGGCGAGCAGCAGCAGCGAAGACAGGGCGCAGAGGCGAACGAGCGTGCTCATCGGTAGATCCTTTCGATAGTCAGCGTGTATCCGCCATGCCCGCGCGGGCGCCTGGCGGAGCCTGTTCGCCCGCGGCGAACCTGGAACGACAACAGATCAGGCCAATTCGCCGAAGATCCCTGTTTTCTGCCGGACGCTGTGCGAAGATGGCCCTTCGCGATCATTTCTGCACAAGGGTAGTGATGAAGATCGGACTGATTTCGGATACCCACGGCCTGTTGCGCGACGAAGCGCTGGAGGCTCTGAAGCAGTGCGATCATCTGATCCACGCGGGCGACATCGGCAATCCCGGGATTCTCGTCGAGCTGGAGAGGATAGCGCCTCTCTCGGCGATCCGCGGCAATAACGATGAAGACCAGGAATGGGCCGCGGACATTCCCGAGCGCCTGCTGATCCGCTTCGGACGCGTCTGCGTCTATGTCCTGCATGACCTCAAGGCACTCGACCTCGACCCGGTCGCGGAAGGCATCGACGTGGTGGTCAGCGGACATTCCCACGTCCCGCGGCAGGAGCTGCGCGACGGCGTGCTCTACGTGAACCCGGGCAGCGCCGGTCCGCGTCGCTTCAAGCTGCCGATCGGCATCGCCTACCTGCACATCGACGGTTCGGCGGTCAGCGCCGAGTTGAAGACGCTGCTGCCCTGATTTCGGTGCTGGCGGTGCGCACGGCGCACCCTACGAACGCTTCGTGCGCCACCTCAAGGCAGTAGGGTGCGCCGCGCGCACCACTCACCTCAGCGCCTGACCCACCCCTCGAACGCATAACCCGGCGCCTCGCCCTCGGCCGGATGCTCGACGCTGGAGACGCGCGCCCACTGCGCCTCATCGAACGCAGGGAAGAAGGCGTCGCCCTCGGGGCTGGCGGCGATGCGCGTGAGGTACAGCCGCTCCGCCTGATCCAGCGCCTGCCCATAGAGCTGCGCGCCGCCGATCAGCATCAGCTCGTCGACACCCTGCTCGCGCGCCCACTGCTCGGCGCGCAGGAGCGCCTGTTCCAGGGTCGGAAAGACCTCGGCGCCGTCCAGCATCAGGTTGGGCTGGCGGCTGACCACCAGGTTGAGGCGCCCCGGCAGCGGGCGGCCGAGGGAATCCCAGGTCTTGCGGCCCATGATCACCGGTTTGCCGAGGGTCATGGCCTTGAAGTGCTTGAGATCCGCCGGCAGGTGCCAGGGCATCTTGTTGTTGAGGCCGATCACGCGGTTCTGCGCGAGGGCGGCGATCAGGGCGAGGGGTAGCCGGGTCGTATTCATCCGTGGAGGATAACGGCTCGACGTCGGCGAATGAAGCCGCGCGGGTGAAGCCGGGGCGTCAAGCGGTTATCCTCGGGATCAATCCGTCAGACGAGCCGCCGCGTGCCCGATACCGCCCTGCCCCCGATCGCTCCCCTCGACCGCCTCTGGCTGACCGAAGCCGTGCGCCTGCGCGAAGAACACGGCGGCCCGCTGGAAGACGCCGAAGCCAACCGCCGGGCGAACGCCGCCGGCGGCGAGCTGGGCGCGCGCATCGAGGCCCGCGCCCTGCTCCTGGCCGAACGCGACGGCCAGCGCGCCGCCCTGCTGCACTGGCGACAGGGCGCGCGGCTGGCGCTGTTGCTGCTGGGCCTGCTGGCTCTGGTCAGCGGCGCGAGCCTCGCCGTCGCCGCACTGGGCGACGGCCTGCGGCCGGTCAACGTGTCCTGGGCGCTGGGTAGCCTGCTCGGCCTGAACCTGATCACCCTGCTCGGCTGGGCGCTGGCGTCGGCGTTCGGCAACGGCGGCGGTGGCGCGCTCGGACGGCTGTGGCTGTGGCTCAGCGAAAAACTCGCCCGCGACGCCCAGGCCGCACACCTGCTGCCGGCGCTGCTGATCCTGCTGCGCCGCCAGCGTCTGAGCCGCTGGGGCCTCGGCCTGCTGGTGCACGGGCTGTGGACGCTGCTATTGGCGACCGCCGCCGTGACCCTGCTGATGCTGTTCGCCACCCGCCGCTACGGCTTCGTCTGGGAGACCACCATCCTCGCCGGTGACACCTTCGTCGCCCTGACCCAGGCCCTCGGCGCCCTGCCCGCGTTGCTCGGCCTGAGCGTGCCGGACGCCGCGGCGATCCGCGCCAGCGGCGCCCAGGCGCTGGTCGACGAAGGCGCGCGGCAGGCCTGGGCCGGCTGGCTGCTCGGCGTGCTGCTGGTCTACGGCCTGCTGCCGCGCCTGCTGCTGACGCTGTTTTGCCTGTGGCGCTGGAAGACCGGCACGCGGCGCCTGGCGCTGGACCTCGCGCTGCCGGGCTACCAGGTGCTACGCGAGCGCCTGCAGCCGACCAGCGAACGCCTCGGCGTGGCCGATGCGGCTCCGGCGTCGCTGCCCGAACACAGGGCCGGGGCGCTGATCGGCGACGGCCAGGGCGCGCTGCTGGTGGCCATCGAGCTGGACGACCGCCGCCCCTGGCCGCCGGCGCTGCCCGCGGGCGTCGCCGATGCCGGCATCCTCGACAGCCGCGAACAGCGCAATCGCCTGCTCGATCAGCTCAGCCGCTTCGCGCCAGCGCGCCTGGCCATCGCCTGTGACCCGCGCCGCTCGCCCGACCGCGGCACCCTGGCGCTGATCGGCGAACTGTCGCGCTGCGCCGCGGCCACGCGTATCTGGCTGCTCGCGCCGCTCCCCGGCGAGGCGCTGGACGGCGCCCGCCTGGGCGACTGGCACCAGGCGCTGGATGCGCTCGGCCTGAAGCACGGCGATGCGCCGCTGGGCTGGCTGGAGACAGGCCATGGCTGAGCCGACCGAACCTAGGGGGGATGACGCCGTTTTCATCCACCCGCGCCTCCCGAACAAGGCTGAGCACCGATGAGCGCCCCGCTGAAGCTCGCCGTGGTCGGCCACACCAACGTCGGCAAGACCTCGCTGCTGCGCACCCTGACCCGCGACATCGGCTTCGGCGAGGTCTCGCACCGGCCGAGCACCACCCGCCACGTCGAAGGCGCGCGGCTGTCGGTGGACGGCGATGCGTTGCTCGAGCTGTACGACACGCCCGGCCTGGAGGACGCCATCGCCCTGCTCGATCACCTCGAGCGCAGCGAGCGGCCCGGCGAGCGCCTCGACGGTCCGGCGCGGCTGGCGCGCTTTCTCGATGGCAGCGAAGCGCGCCAGCGTTTCGAGCAGGAGGCCAAGGTGCTGCGTCAACTGCTCGCCTCGGACGCCGGCCTTTACGTGATCGACGCCCGCGAACCGGTACTGGCCAAGTACCGCGACGAGCTGGCGGTGCTCGCTGGCTGCGGCAAGCCGCTGTTGCCGGTGCTCAACTTCATCGCCAGCCCGGCCACCCGCGAGGACGACTGGCGCGAGGCGCTGGCGCGGCTCGGGCTGCACGCGCTGGTGCGCTTCGACAGCGTGGCGCCGCCGCTGGATGGCGAGCGGCGCCTGTACGAAAGCCTGGCGCTGCTGGTGGAGCGCTCGCGCCCGCAGCTGGAGCGCCTGATCGCCGATCACGAGGCGCAGGCCCGGGCGCGACAGGAAGACGGCCATCGGTTGATCGCCGAGTTGCTGGTGGATATCGCCGCCTGCCGGCGTCAGGTGGCGACTGAACCCGACGTGGCAAGGTCCGCGGTCATGGCACTGCATGAAGACGTGCGGCGCCGCGAACAACAGTGCGTCGATGCCCTGCTGCGCCTGTATGCGTTCGACCGCGGAACGGCCGACGTCACGGATTTACCCCTGCTCGACGGCCGTTGGGGTGACGACCTGTTCAACCCGGAGACGCTGAAACAGCTGAGCGTCAACCTGGGGAGTGGCGTGGCGGCTGGCGCGGCGGCTGGCGCCGGTGTCGATTTGCTGGTGGGCGGCCTCACCCTTGGCGCCGCCGCCTTGGTCGGCGCCCTCGCCGGTGGCGGAGCTCAGACTGCGCGTCATTATGGCCAGCGCTTGCTGGGCAAGCTCCGCGGCCAGCGTGAACTCACCCTGGACGACGCCGTACTGCGGCTGCTGGCGCTGCGTCAGCGGCAATTGCTCGACGCCCTGGCTCGTCGCGGCCACGCCGCCCAACAGGCCATCCGCCTCGATCTGCAGCAGGACCCGGCATGGCGCCAGGGCGATCTGCCCGAACCGCTGCGCAAGGCGCGGGCGCACCCCCGCTGGTCGAGCCTCAACGCCGGCGCCGCGCTGCACCAGCCCGAGCGGGCGGAGCAGGTAGCCGCCCTTTCGGCGCAGCTGGCGCGCTAGTCGTCGCCCTCACGGACGACGGCGCGCGCTTCCCGGGCGTCGCCGTACAGATTGGCAAGAACCGACAGCAGCAAGGCCAGACCAAGGCCGAGAATCCAGGCGAAATACCACATGACCATTACCTCATTGGATCGACGCGTCGCCTCAGCGGCGACCGTCGAGACAGGGGAGTGACGGCGCGCCTTCGAGGAACCGGCGCACGGCCAGCTCCGGCGACTGCTCGTCGGTGATGAATACATCGATTCCGCAGCTGGCCAACGACTTCTGCAGGGCCGGGCGCATCCCGGCCGTCACCAGTACCTTGATCCGTCCGAGCGGGTGATCGGCGCCCGGAGGGCCACGATGCAGCACTTGGCCGGAGGTCAGTTCCAAGGTGCCCATCATCGGCCCGCCCCGGTCTCCGAATAGAAAGAATCGTCGGCAACGTCCGGCATGGCCGGTCACGGTGCGCCCATCCTGGCTGCTAACGCCGATCAGTCGCATGGCAGCCTCCTCAATAGGCACTCCTGTCGTGCTGGCGGATGAACTCCAGCGTCACCTTGCCGGCCATCACCCGGTACGCCCAACCGGTGTACAGCACGACGAGCGGCATGAAGATCAGCGTGGCGCCCAGCATCAGGCCCAGGGTGAAGTGCGAGGACACCGCATCCCAGGCCGTCAGACCGGAAGAAGGGTCGGTGGACGACGGCAGAATGAAGGGGAACAACGCCACCCCGGCAGTACCGATGACGCCCGTCATGGCCAGCGCCGAGGCCACGAAGGCCAGGCCCGGGCGATTCAGCAAGGCCATGGCGAACCCCAGCGCCAACGCCCCTATCCCCAACCCCGGTACGCCCCAGAGCACCGGAGCCTGGCGGAAGTTGTTCAGCCAGCCACCCGGAACCAGCGCCACTGTTTTCGCCAGCGGATCGGGCAGCGCGTTGGGGGATGCGGCGATGGTGATGACATGCCCTGGCAGCAGCTGAACCCAAAGCCCCCCAGCGACGAAGCACACCAGTGCCAAACCCGCAAAACCCATGGCAGCGCGACGGGCACGCTGATAAACCGCGCCCTCGCTGCGCAGCATCAGGTAATGGCCGCCGTGGGCAGTGATCATCGCCGTGCTCAGCAGGCCGCATAGCAGCGCGAAGGGATTGAGCAGGGCCCAGAACGTACCGGTATAGGTGGAGCGCAGGTTGTCGTCGAAGTGAAAGGGCACTCCCTGAAGCAGGTTGCCGAAGGCCACACCGAAGATCAGAGGAGGCACCGCACCGCCAATGAACAGCCCCCAGTCCCAAGTGCTGCGCCAGCGCGGATCGCTGATTTTCGAGCGGTAGTCGAAGCCTACCGGGCGAAAGAACAGCGACCACAGCACCGCCAGCATGGCCCAGTAAAAGCCCGAGAAGGCCGTGGCGTACACCAATGGCCAGGCGGCGAAGATCGCCCCGCCGGCGGTGATAAACCACACCTGATTGCCGTCCCAGTGCGGCCCCACGGTGTTGATCACCACGCGTCGCTCCGGGTCGCTGCGGCCGACGAAGGGAAGCAACGTGCCGACCCCCATGTCGTGGCCATCCATGATGACGAAGCCCACCAGCAGTACCCCTACCAGCACCCACCAGACGAGTTTCAAGGTCATGTAGTCGAGCATCGCGTAGTCCTCAAATATCCACGGGACGGGCAAGCGCACCGGACGGCACCGCAGAGGCGCCGTATCGTCCGCTGCCGAGACACGCAGGGCCGAGGCGGGCGAACTTGATCATCAGGTACATCTCCACCCCCAGCAGCAGCGTGTAGAAACCGACAAATCCGCCCAGCGAGCCATACAGGCTGGCCGGCGTCAGGCTGGACACCGACAGGTGCGTCGGCAGCACCCCATAGATGGTCCAGGGCTGTCTGCCGTATTCGGCGACGAACCAGCCCAGCTCACAGGCCAGCCAGGGCGTGGGCAGGAACCAAAGCGCCCAGCGCAGCAGCCACGTCTTGTGCATGAAGCTGTTCTTCAGGCTGAAGTAGAGCGCCAGGCCGAACAGGGCGAAGAAGGCGAAGCCCAGCAGCACCATCAGGCGAAAGCTCCAGAACATCGGCGCTACTTTCGGGATGGTGTCGCGGGCGGCCTGGGCAATCAGATCGGGGGGCACCTGGCTGTAGTCGCTGGTATAGCGCTGCAGCAGGAGGCCAAAGCCGAGATCGGCCTTGTGCGCCTCGAACGGTATCCGCGCCTGGGCCTTGGCCTGTTCGCTGGCCTTACGACTTCGCAATACCGCCAAGGCCTGCACGGCGACGGCGCCCGAAGCGATACGTTCGCGGTTTTGCGCCTCGATCTCGCGGATACCGGGGATTTCCTGGCTCAGCGAGCGGGTGCCGATCAGCCCCATCACCCAGGGAATCTCCAGTGCGTAGCGGTTCTGTCGCGCCTGGTCGTCGGGCAGGGCAAACAGTGTGAAGGGCGCGGGCGCCGGGAGGGTCTGCCACATGCCTTCCATGGCTGCGAGCTTGGTCTGTTGCGACGCGCTGACCGTGTAGCCCGACTCGTCGCCCAGGACGATCACCGAGCAGGCAGAAGCGAAGCCGAACGCCGCCGCCACCCGGAACGAGCGACGGGCAAAGTCGAGGTCGCGCCCCTTGAGCAGGTAGTAACTGGATATCGCCAGGACGAACACCGAGGCGGTGACATAGCCCGCCGACACGGTATGCACGAACTTCGCCTGCGCGGTGGGGTTGAACACCACGGCCCAGAAGTCCACCAGCTCCATGCGCATGGTCACATCGCTGAACACCGAGCCCACCGGGTCCTGCATCCAGCCGTTGGCGATGAGAATCCACAAGGCCGAGAGGTTCGAGCCCAACGCCATGAGGAAGGTCACCAACAAGTGCTTGCCGCGTGACAGGCGGTCCCAGCCGAAAAAGAACAAGCCGATGAAGGTCGATTCCAGGAAGAACGCCATCAGCCCTTCGATGGCCAGCGGTGCGCCAAAGATGTCGCCGACGTAGTGCGAGTAGTAAGCCCAGTTGGTGCCGAACTGAAACTCCATGGTGATGCCGGTGGTCACTCCCAGCGCGAAGTTGATACCGAACAGCTTGCCCCAGAACTGCGTCATGTCCTTGTAGACCTGGCGGCCGGTAAGCACGTAACAGGCCTCCATGATCACCAGAATGAACGCCAAACCCAGGGTCAGTGGAACGAATAGGAAGTGGTACATGGCCGTAACGGCGAATTGCAGCCGCGAGAGGTCCACCAGTTCATCGGTGAGCATGGTCAGGGGTTCCTCGGAGGGTGTGAGGCGACGGAAGAGGAAGCAGAAACCCTGCTGAGCAGCCCCTCGGCGAGCGCTTCGCCCTTGATCCGAGGCTGGTGTGCAAAGCACGCCCACCAGATCAGGCCGAGCAGTACCAGCTTGAGCAGCACGATCAGGAACAACTCACGAGCCAACGGCGGCGTGGATGGAAGGTCTACGTTCATCTCGGCTCCAGGGTCCTGCTTCCCCCAGGACGCAGTACAAGAGCCGTGCCATCGGCATCAACGCCTTGCCAGGGCGCGAATTCCGGGCATTTGAGGCCGGACGCGGGAAGCGGCGACCTGCCCTTGCGACAGCCGCTCGCCAGATATGGCAAACTGCTTTGACATATCTGTCAAAGGTGTCCCATGGACTCCTATTCGCTGCCCGAGCTGGTCTCCTTCCTCGACGGCCTGCCCGAACCCCGCATCGTCATGGATGGCGAATTCCGCATCGTCGGCGCCAACCGCGCATACATCCAAGAGTTCGGCTCCGCCAGCAGCCCACTGGGGCGCACCTGCTATGCCGTGTCACACCACTATGACGTGCCCTGTGATCAGGCGGGGGAAGCCTGCCCGTTGAGCCGCTGCCAGGAGAGCGGCACCGCCCAGCGCGTCCTGCATCTGCACCACACGGCCCGCGGCGAGGAGCACGTCGACGTCGAGTTGAGTCCGATCCGCGACGAGGACGGGCGCATCAGCTACTTCGTGGAGACCCTGCGCGTGGTGCGCCAGGCCAGCAGCCAGACCGCCGCCCGAGGCCTGGTGGGACGCTCGCCGGCGTTCGTCAGGATGCTGGAGCGCATGTTGCGTGTCGCCAGCGCCAGCACCTCGGTCCTGCTGCTGGGGGAAACCGGGACCGGCAAGGAGCTGGTGGCGCGCGCGCTTCACGAGGCCAGCGACCGCCGCGACAGCCCCTTCGTCGTCGTCGATTGCGCCGGGCTGACCGAAACCCTGTTCGAGAGCGAACTGTTCGGCTATGAAAAGGGCGCCTTCACCGGCGCTACCCATCGCAAACAGGGCCTGGTGGAAGCGGCTGCCGGCGGCACGCTGTTTCTCGATGAAATCGGCGAGCTCCCCCTGACCCTGCAGGTGAAGCTGCTGCGCCTGCTGGAAAGCGGCACCTTTCGCCGGGTCGGCGGACTGGATAGCCGTCCCGCCGACTTCCGCCTGATCGCGGCGACCCACCGCGACCTGCGCGCCATGGTGGAGGCCGAGACCTTTCGACGCGACCTCTACTTTCGCCTCAACACCTTCCCGATCCACACCCCCGCCCTGCACGAAAGGGCCGAGGACATCCCGCTACTGGCCAGCTCGCTGCTCAGTCGGGTCGACCGCCGCCCGGGACGCCCTTTCACCGCACAAGCCATGGCCTGGCTCAGCGCGCGTCGCTACAGCGGCAACATCCGCGAGCTGCGCAACCTCATCGAACGCGCCACCCTGATGGCCGACGGCGAGAACATCACGCTCGCGGACCTGCTGGACGGCGACGAACCGCCTCTCACCGGGCCCGCTACCCAAGGCTTTACCCTGAACGAAGCGGTGGACCTGGACACGCTGGAACAGCGTTATCTGAGCTGGCTGCTCGCGCAGCTCAACGGCGACCTTGGCGCCATGGCGAAAACCCTGGGAGTCAGCGTCCGCACCCTCTACCGCAAACTTCCCGCCGGCGCCCTGACCCCTCGCTGAGTACCCGAGGCCCACGAAGGCGGCATAGCCTGCCCGCAAATCGGCACGAACAGCGGCTCGCAGCGATCGGCAACAGCCAGCTGGCGCGACGGATGCACGGCGGGTGATTTGGGCGGGGAAAGCAAACAGCAGGGTGCAGAAACCAAAAGGCGACGCGAAAGCGCACGACGTGTCGAGCGCTTTGCGGTGGGAATCGGAGCCGATCCCCGGTTTACCTGCCGGGCTGCGCCAGGCTAGGCCCCCGCCCACCGCAGCCTGCGGTTGAGCGCCGCGACAACCGGGACGCTTAGACCGCGACGGGCGCCTTGATGTGGGGATACGCCTCGTAGTTCTGCAACTCGAAGTCCTCGAAGCGGAAGGCGAACAGGTCCTTCACCTCGGGGTTGAGCTTCATCGTCGGCAGCGCCAGCGGCTCGCGGGCGAGCTGCAAGTCGGCCTGTTCGAGGTGGTTGGCGTAGAGGTGGCAGTCGCCGCCGGTCCAGACGAAATCGCCCGGCTGCAACCCGGCGACCTGCGCCAGCATCAGCGTCAGCAGCGCGTAGCTGGCGATGTTGAAGGGCACGCCGAGGAAGATGTCGGCCGAACGCTGGTAGAGCTGGCAGCTGAGCTTGCCGTCGGCGACGTAGAACTGGAACAGCGCGTGGCACGGCGGCAGCGCCATCTGGTCGACCAGCGCCGGGTTCCAGGCGGAGACGATCAGCCGGCGCGAATCCGGGTTGCTCCTGAGCATCGCCACCAGCTTGGCGATCTGGTCGATCGCCTCGCCGTTGGGCGCCGGCCAGTTGCGCCACTGGTAGCCGTAGACCGGGCCGAGATCGCCGTTCTCGTCGGCCCACTCGTCCCAGATGCGCACGCCGTTTTCCTTCAGGTAACGGATGTTGGTGTCGCCCTGCAGAAACCACAGCAGCTCGTGGATGATCGACTTCAGGTGGCACTTCTTGGTGGTTACCAGCGGGAAGCCGGCGCCCAGGTCGAAGCGCATCTGATAGCCGAACACGCTGTAGGTGCCGGTACCGGTGCGATCGCTCTTGAAGGTGCCGTGGTCGCGCACGTGGCGCATCAGGTCGAGGTACTGTTTCATCGCGGAGCTCGTGCGGGCCGGTCATGCCGGCGCGGATGGATGCAGCATGGTAAGAGCCGGGCGGGCTCGCCTCAAGTGGATAGCGACCGATGCCCGCCGGCGCGGATGGATCAGGCCGGCTGCGGCTGCCGGCGATAGGCCCAGACCATCAGGCCGAGACCGCCGAGGATCATCGGCATGCACAGCACCTGGCCCATGGTCAGCCAGCCGAAGGCCAGGTAGCCGAGCTGGGCGTCCGGTACGCGGACGAATTCGACGATGAAGCGGAAGATCCCGTAGCACAGCGCGAACAGCCCGGAGACCGCCATGGTCGGCCGCGGCTTGCGCGAGTAGACCCAGAGGATCAGGAACAGCGCCACGCCCTCGAGGGCGAACTGGTAGAGCTGCGAGGGGTGCCGCGGCAGTTGCGCCGGGTCGGTGGGGAAGATCATCGCCCAGGGCACGTCGCTGGCCTTGCCCCACAGCTCGGCGTTGATGAAGTTGCCGATGCGCCCGGCGCCCAGGCCGATCGGCACGAAGGGCGCGATGAAATCCATCAGCTCGAAGAAGCTCTTGCCGTTGCGCTTGCCGAACCACCAGGTCGCCAGCATCACGCCGAGCAGGCCGCCGTGGAACGACATGCCGCCCTTCCACACCTCGAAGATCAGCAGCGGGTTGTCCATGTAGGCGGCCAGGTCGTAGAACAGCACGTAGCCGAGGCGCCCGCCGAGGATCACCCCCATGGCCGTCCAGAACACCAGGTCGGAGAGCTTCTCGTTGTTCCAGCTCGGTTCGAAGCGGCTCAGCCGGCGCGACGCCAGCCACCAGGCGCTGCCGATGCCGATCAGGTACATCAGGCCGTACCAGTGGATTTTCAGCGGACCGATGGCCAGCGCCACCGGGTCGATTTGCGGGTAAGGCAGCATTGCGACTCCTTAGATCAGGAAACTCAGCCCGACGCTGAACAGCAGCAGGGCAAACAGGCGCTTGAGCACCTTCGGCGACAGCCGGTGTGCCAGCCGCGCGCCGAAGCGGGCGAAGAACATGCTGGCGACGGCGATGCCGAGCAGCGCCGGCAGGTAGACGAAACCGAAACTGTATTCCGGCAGCTGCGCATTGCCCCAGCCGACCAAGATGAACGAAGCCGCGCCGGACAGCGCGATCGGCAGCCCGCAGGCCGACGAGGTGGCCACTGCCTGCTGCATCGGCACGCTGCGCCAGGACAGGAAGGGCACGGTCAGCGAGCCGCCGCCGATGCCGAAGATCGCCGAGGCCCAGCCGATCACCACGCCGGCGACCGTCAGCCCGGGCTTTCCGGGCAGGTCCTTGCTGGCCTTGGGACGAATGTCCAGGGCCATCTGGATCGACACCAGCACGGCGAAGCTGCCGATGATCTTCTGCAGGATCGGGCCGTGGATGTGCGCCGCGGTCAAGGCGCCGAGGCCGCTGCCGACGACGATGCCGACGGTCATCCAGACGAACACCGGCCAGCGCACCGCGCCGCGCTTGTGGTGCTCGCGGATCGCGTTGATCGAGGTGAAGCAGATGGTCGCCAGCGAGGTGCCGACCGCCATCTGGGTCAGCACTTCGACGGGGAAGCCGTGGGCTGTGAAGCTGTAGACCAGCACCGGCACGATGATCAGGCCGCCCCCGACGCCGAACAGCCCGGCAAGCACGCCGGCGCAGGCGCCCAGCACGAGGTAGAGGAGGAATTCCATCGAGGTCTCCGAAAACGAACCGGCATGGTAGCGGAAGCCCCGCCGCCACTCCACCGGCGAGGTTGGCAGCGCCCCGGGGCTTTCCGTAGAGTGGGGGAAACAAGGAGAACAACGGATGAACGCTTTCTACCGTCGACCCGGCAGCGGGAGCGGTGCGCCATGTGCCTGATCGTTTTCGCCTGGCGGCCGGGCCACGAACTGCCGCTGATCGTCGCCGCCAACCGCGACGAGTTCTACAGGCGCCCGACCCAGGCCCTGGGCGAATGGGCCGATTGTCCCGGCGTGTTCGCCGGGCGCGACCTGCAGGCCGGCGGCACCTGGCTCGGCGTCGGCCCGGCCAATCGCTTCGCCGCGCTGACCAACATCCGCGATCCGCAGCAGGCGCCGGGCGACCGATCGCGCGGCGAGCTGGTGGCCGATTTCCTGCGCGGCAGCCTGGACGCCGAACGCTATCTGGAACGGCTGCGCGAGCGAATCGCCGACTACGCCGGCTTCAACCTGCTGCTCGGCGACGGCGCGCAGCTGTGGCACCTCAACTCCCGCGCCGGGCGGATCGGGCGGCTGCCGGCGGGCGTCTACGGCCTGTCCAACGCCGACCTCGACACCCCCTGGCCGAAGCTGCAGCGAACCCGCGCGGGCCTTGCCGAATGCCTGGAAGCGCCCACCCCGTCGATGCTGCTGCAGCTGCTGCACGACGCCGCGCCCGCGTCCGACGAGGCCCTGCCGGACACCGGCATCGGCCTCGCCATGGAGCGCCTGCTGTCGAGCCCGTTCATCGCCAGCGCGACCTACGGCACCCGCGCCAGCACGGTGCTGATCGCCGACGCCCAGGGCCGCCGCGAACTCGTCGAGCGCCGCTTCGGCGAAAGCGGCCGCGCCCTCGGCGAAACCCGCCTGCAGTTGCCCGCGGGCTGAGCGTCCCTGCTCACTTCTCGACGAACGCCCGCTCGATCACGTAGTCGCCCGGTTCGCCCTGCTGTGGCGAGGCCTCGAAACCGCGCGCATCGAGCATCCGCGTCAGCTCGTCGAGCATCGCCGGGCTGCCGCAGAGCATCACCCGGTCGCTCTGCGGGTTGAGCGGCGGCAAGCCGATGTCGTCGCAGAGCTTGCCGTTGTCGATCAGCGTGGTGATGCGACCCTGGTTGCGGAACGCCTCGCGGGTCACTGTCGGGTAGTAAACCAGCTTGGCGCGGACCTCCTCGCCGAGGAATTCGTGCTCGGGCAGTTCGTGGCTGATGTAGTCGTGGTAGGCCAGTTCGCTGATCGTGCGCACGCTGTGCACCAGCACGATCCGCTCGAAACGCTCGTAGGCCTCGGGGTCGCGGATGATGCTCATGAACGGCGCCAGCCCGGTGCCGCTGCCGAACAGGAAGAGGTTCCGGCCGGGGCGCAGGTCGTGCATCACCAGGGTGCCGACCGGTTTGCGACTGATGAAGATCGGATCGCCTTCCTTGAGGTGCTGCAGGCGCGAGGTCAGCGGGCCGTCCGGCACCTTGATGCTGAGGAACTCCAGGTGCTCGTCGTGATTGGCACTGACGATGCTGTAGGCGCGCATCAGCGGGCGCCCTTCGACGCCAAGGCCGATCATCACGAAATGGCCGTTCTCGAAGCGCAGCGCGGGGTCGCGGGTGGTCTTGAAGCTGAACAGGGAGTCGTTCCAGTGATGGACGCTGAGAACGCTTTCGGTACCGATGGCTGCCATGCAGGCTCTCCGGAGTGCATCGCCCGCAGGCGGTTGGGTGAATGAAACGAGGCGTTTCGGGTGAGACGGATCTCAGGCGCCCTCGCCCAGCTCGCGCAGGTAGCGCCACGGGTAGACGCCGCGCGAGTGGCCGTCGCTGAAGTGCAGTTGCAGGCCACTGACGCCGAACAGCTCGACGCGCTCCAGGCCGAGACCGGCATCCAGCAGGCGCAGCTGCTCACCGCGTCGCGCCTGGGTACAACTGGAGCAGGCGCAACAGCGGCGCAGCATCAGGCAGCTCAACCGGCTGACCGCGCCGTCCGGCCAGGTCAGTTGCAGGTGGCGCTCGCGGCGGTTGAGGCGTACTTCCAGTGGCGCGGCGATCTGTGCGGACATGGGGACTCCTCCAGCGGCGCTACAGCCGCGCATAGTGAACGGGGGCCAGGGCCTGCCAGTCGGGCAGGATCAGCGCGGCGACTTCGGGCGGACGCAGGACCGCCGTGTCGATATCCAGCGGGCGGGCGCTGCCCTGGGTGGCGGCGCCGATCAGCACCAGCAGCAGAAGCGCACGCCGCCATCGATTCAGGTCGAACGCGGCCACGGCCTAGCGCTCCAGGTACTGCAGCTTGTCGCCCCGGTCGACCCAGTCCTCGGCCTCGCCGAGCGGCGACTTGGAGCGGGCGATCACCGGCCAGACCTCGGCCAGCTCGATGTTGAGCTGAAGGAAATGCGCCTGCCCGGCCGGCAGCGCGTTGTCGGCGAAGATCGCGTCGGCCGGGCACTCCGGCGCGCACAGCGAACAGTCGATGCAGGTTTCCGGGTTGATCACGAGGAAGTTCGGCCCCTCGTGAAAGCAGTCCGCCGGGCACACTTCGACGCAGTCGGTGTATTTGCAGCGGATGCAGTTTTCCGTCACCACGTAGGTCATGGCGTGTTTCTCCAGCAGGAAGGTCGGGCCACGCGGCGCCGGGTGCGCCGCGGGAGACGGGGTTCAGGCCGCGGCGTCGAGCTTGGACATGGCCCAGCGCGCCAGTTTGCGAACGTCCGGGTCGGCGTCGTCCATCGCCGCCTCCACGTAGGGCCGCCCGTCCGCGTGGGCAATCGTGCCCAGCGCGCCGATGGCGGCCTTGCGCAGGTTCGGCATCGGGTCATGGCTGCACGCGCCGATGGCGGGAATCGCCGGCACCGCCGCCAGCCTGCCGAGGCTGTCGACGGCTTTCTCGCGCACCTGCCAGAACTCATCCTCGGTCGCCTTGACCAGGGCGGGAACGCCGTCCCGGTAGTTCAGCTTGCCGATGCTCACCGCCGCCTCGATGCGCACCTGCCAGTGCTCGTCGCGCAGGATCTGGATGAGCATCGGCCCGACCTGCCCGGCCTCGGCGTACACCAGCGCACCGGCGGCGGCGCGACGCACCTCCGGATCGGCATCGCCGTGGGCGCGCTCCATCAGCGCGGGCAGGTTCTGCAACTGGCGCAGCCAGCCGAGCACCGCCACCGCCTCGCGGCGCACCTGCGGGTCGGCATGGCCCAGGCACTCCAGCGCCGGGCCCTGGCTGCGGGGGTCGCGCAAGGCCTTCAGCGCCCGCAGGATGCCGGCGGTCACGAATGGCGCGCTGCTCGCGCTCAATGCGGCCAGCAGCGGCGTGGCGGCCGCCGGGTCCTTGAGATCGGAGAGTGCGTGGGCCGCGGCGTTGCGCACCACTTCATCGTCGTCGCCCAGCGCGGCGAGCAGCGCGTCGGCGATCTCCGCCGCGTCGAACTCGTCGACCACCTTCGCCGCCTCCTGGCGAACCGAGGGATCGGGGTCCTTCAGCGCCAGGATCAGCAACTCGGCCGCTTCGGGCTCGCCGCTGTCGACCAGATCGAGCACCGCGACCCGGCGAATCTCCGGATCGTCGGAGGCCAGCTCGCCGGCCAGGCGCTGCAGTTCGGGATCGTCATATTGCTTCATAAGGTTCTCCGGCATGCGCGGCTGCGCTGATCAGCTCAGCAGGTAGGGAATGTTCACTTTCACGGCGTCCGTCGGGCAGTCGGCCTCGCACGGCATGCAGTACCAGCACTCGTCGTACTTCATGTGCGCCTTGCCGGTCTCTTCGTTGATCCACAGGACGTCCAGCGGACAGACCTCGATGCAGACGCGGCAGCCCTTGTCGGCGATGCACTTGTCTTCGTCGACGATCACCGGGACGCTGGATGTATGGTTGGCCAATGGCATGAAACTCTCCTCGCACTCAGGCAATGGTTCTGTCGCGCGGGACCGGCACGGCCCGTTCCCGCGTCATGGATGGTCAGCCGTTGGCGGCTTTCTTGACCCGCAAGCGGTTGTAGGCGTCCTTTTCCTCGCCCAGCTCGACCACGTAGTCGGCGATCGGGCGCTTGCCGTGGGCCATGTTGCCGTTGGCGTCCTTGAACAGGCGGCTGTGGTAGAACCACTCGGCGTTGTCCTGCTCGGGGAAGTCGACGCGGTAGTGATAGAGGCCCCAGCGCGACTCCGTGCGGTACAGCGAGGCGCGGGCGGCCATCTCGGCGCAGTCGATGATCGACTGGACCTCCAGCGCGCGCAGCAGCTCGTGCGGGTCGCGGGCGACCAGCTTGTCCACGTCCTCGCGCACGGCGAGGATCCGCTCCAGGCCGATCTCCATCTTGCGGGTGACCTTGGGCGGCTGCAGGTAGTCGTTCACCAGGCGGCGGACCTTGTATTCCATCTGCTCGGGCGGAATGCCGTCGGTGCGCGCCAGTGGTGCGCGAATCCGCGCCAGCTCGGCGGCGATGTAGGCTTCGTCCAGCTGCGGTTCGGCGCGGTCCCTGGCGAAGGCCGCCGCGTTCTCGCCGCAGATCTGCCCGTAGACGAACGCCCCGAGCATGTAGCTGTGCGCCACCGAGGCCATGTCGCCGGCGCCGTAGAGGCCCGGCACGGTGGTGGCGCCGGTCTCGTCGGTCCACACGCCCGAGGCGGAATGCCCGCTGCAGAAGCCGACTTCGGAGATGTGCATCTCCACCATCTTCTGCCGGTAGTTGGTCTGCCGGCCGTCGTGGAAGCGCCCGCGGCTGGGGCGCTCGTTGGTGTGCAGCACCGTCTCGATTTCCTGGATGGTTTCCTCGGCAAGGTGGTCGAGCTTGAGGAACACCGGGCCGCTGCCCGATTCCAGCTCCTTGAAGAACTCCAGCATCATCTGCCCGGACCAGTAGTCGCACTCGATGAAACGCTCGCCCGCCGCGTTCGTCGTGTAGCCGCCGAGCGGGCCGGTGACGTAGGCGCAGGCCGGGCCGTTGTAGTCCTTGATCAGCGGGTTGATCTGGAAGCACTCGAGGTTCGCCAGGTCTGCCCCGACGTGGTAGGCCATCGCATGGCCGTCGCCGGAGTTGGCCGGGTTCTCGTAGGTGCCGAACAGGTAGCCCGAGGTCGGCAGGCCGATGCGCCCGGCGGCGCCGGTGGCCATGATCACCGCCTTGGCGCGGATGATGATCGGCTCGCCGGTGCGGGTATTCACCCCGACCATGCCGGCGATCCGGCCTTCGGCGTCCTTCAGCAGGCGCGTCGCCTGGTAGCGGTTCTCGATTTCCACGCGTACCCGGCGCAGGCGACGGTAGAGGATCTTCTTGACGTTGTGGCCCTCCGGCATCGGCAGCACGTAGGTGCCGAGGTGGTGGACCTTCTTCATGTCGTAGTCGCCGGTCTCGTCCTTCTGGAAGTGCACGCCCCAGGAGTCGAGCTTCTCGATCATCGGGAACGAGCGCTGCGCGTAGGCCATGATCGCCGGCTGGTGGACGATGCCGTCGTTGGCGATGGTGATTTCGCGCACGTACTGCTCGGGCGTCGCGTGGCCGGGCACCACGGCGTTGTTGAGCCCGTCCATGCCCATGGAAATCGCCCCGGAGCGCTTCACGTTGGCCTTTTCCAGCAGGATCACCCTGAGGTTCGGGTCCTGCTCCTTGACGGTCACCGCGGCCATCGGGCCGGCCGTGCCGCCACCGATCACCAGCACGTCGGTGTCGATCACGGGGATGTCTTGAATCTGCATGCTGCCTCCTATTTCCGCTCGACGCGGAACTGGTACTTGAAGGAATCGCCGCGAAAGCGGAGGTATTCGAAATCGATCGGCCGGCCATTGCGGTCGAGGGTGAGGCGCTCGACGCGCAGGATCGGCTCGTCGGCGCCCAGGTTCAGGTGGCGCTGCGCGGCTTCGTCGCAACGCACCGACTCCAGGCCGATGTCCGCCGCGCCCAGCGCGATGCCGAGGCGCTTCTCCAGCAGCGGGAAGATGTCGCCGGACAGGTCGAGGCCGAACAGCCGGCGACCGATGGCGAGCGGGAAGTAGCTGCTCTCGACGCACACCGCCTGCTGGTTGAGGTAGCGCACGCGGGTCACCTCGATCACCTCCTCGCCCGTGGCCAGGCCCAGCGCCTCGCTCACCGCACGCGGTGGCCGGCGCTCCTGGAAACCGAGCAGACGCGCACTCGCCGCGTAGCCCTGCGCCGCCATCGCCTCGCCGAAGCCCTGCAGGCGCTGGATGTTCTGCACTGCCTTCGGCCGGCTGACGTAGGTGCCCTTGCCCTGGGCGCTGAACACCAGGCCTTCGCTGTGCAGGTCACTGAGTGCCTGGCGAACGGTGATGCGGCTGACGCCGAAGGCGCCCATCAGGCTCTTTTCCGAGGGCAGTTGCTGATGCGCGGCGTAACCGCCCTCGAGAATCTGCCGGCGTAGTTGATCGCGAATCTGCGCATACAACGGCTGCGGCGAGTCACTCGGGTTGAGGGTCGCTACGGCAAGGTTCATATCGGCTCCTCCCTACTTGTTATGACAAGTTATAAACTAGTGATCCGGTTGTCAACGTCCGATCCGCTCCCGATGAACCGCCCGTCGCAGCGCCGACGGGCGTTCAAAAAGCCTCAGCGCCTGGCGTTCTGCTGCTCGAAGGCGCGCAGGGTTTCCTGGCGGATCAGCGCCAGGCATTCGCGCTTCAGGGCGATGAACGCCGGCTCGGTGAGCAGGTCCTGGCTGCGCGGTCGCGGCAGCCTGACCGGGATGTCGGCGATGATCCGCCCCGGACTTGCGCTCATCACCACGATGCGGTCGGAGAGGAACACCGCCTCGTCGATGTCGTGGGTGACGAACAGCACGGTGTTGTGGAACTCGCTCCAGATGTCCAGCAGGTTCTCCTGCATCATGATCCGCGTCTGCGCGTCCAGCGCGCCGAACGGCTCGTCCATCAGCAGCACGCTGGGGTAGTTGGCCAGCGCGCGGGCGATGCCGACGCGCTGCTGCATGCCGCCGGACAAGGTCTCGGGAAAGGCATCCTCGTAGGCCGAGAGGCCGACCAGCCCGAGGAAGGTGCGCCCCACCTGATCCGCCTCGAACTTGCCGACGCCCGCCATCAGCGGCCCGAAGGCGACGTTCTCCTTGACCGTCTTCCAGGGGAACAGCGAATGCTGCTGGAACACCATGCCGCGCTCGGGCCCGGGGCCCTTCACCCGCTGGCCGTCGACGCGCAACTCGCCGGCGCAGGGCTCGACGAAGCCGGCGACCGCGTTGAGCAGGGTCGACTTGCCACAACCGGACGGTCCCAGCAGGCAGACGAACTCGCCGGGGCGAATCTCCAGGTTGGCGTCCTGCACCGCCACGCGGCGCCCGGCATCGCTGCCGAACTCCACCTGCACGTTGCGAACGCTGATGTGGCCCTTGCGACTGCTGCCTTCCTGGCTGCGCGCCAGGCGACTGTGGTCGAGCACGGCGAGACGGTTGAGCTGGGTGGCGCTGTTCATGTCCTGATCCTCCACGGGCGACGGGGCGGGGCTTGCCGAAGGTGCGTCCACTCAGTGCCCTCCGCGCTTCTGCCAGCGCAGCAGCGGCGAGCAGGCCAGCCGCACGAGCAGCGTGCAGAGCGTGCCGAGGCCGCCGATGGCGAGCATGCCGATGATGATCTTGGGGTACTCGATGAGGGTGTAGGAGGCCCAGGTGAAGTAGCCGATGCCGTACTGCCCGCTGATGATTTCCCCCGCCAGCAGCGAGAACCAGGCGACGCCCATGCCCACCGCCAGGCCGGTGACGATGCTCGGCATGGCGCCGGGAATCACCACATGCCAGAGGATCGCCGTGCGACTGGCGCCGAGGCTGCGCGCGGCGCGCACCAGCAGCTTGGAACTCTGCTCGACGCCCTGACAGGTGTTCAGCACCACCGGGAACAACGCGCCGAGGAAGGTGATGAAGATGATGCTCGACTCCTCGCTGGGCATCATCAGGATCGCCAGCGGAATCCACGCCACCGCCGGGATCGGCCGGAGCAGCTCGATGTACGGCAGGATGATGTCCTCGGCCAGCGGCGAACGGCCCATGGCGATGCCGAGGGAAACGCCGAGCACCGCCGCCAGGGCGAAGGCGATACCGATACGCTGCAGGCTGTGCAGGATGTGCAGGTAGAACTCGCCGCTGGACAGTTCCACCAGCAGCGCCTGCCAGACCGCGACCGGGGTCGGCACGTTCTCGAATTTGACGAACAGCTCGAAGCCGGTGCTCGACGCCAGCTGCCAGAGCAGCAGCGCCACCAGCAGCGCCAGGCTGCGCACCAGGTAACGCCGGACCCGCGGCGGCACCTTGCGTCGCGGGGCGCTGGCGACCGCCAGCACGGCGGCCGGCGGTACCTCGTGAACGGGCACACTCGGCGCCTCCACCGGCTTGAAGACGGGACTGGGTTTCACACTCATCACACACCTCGCGGCTACACGGGGCACGGGCTCTGCGAGCCGCGTACAAGGCATTGCGGGTCGGCGGCGGGATCTGGCGTCCCGCTCGTCCGCTGCAGATTCAGTCGGCGGCGGCCACCTTGGCGTCGGCGAAGGCCGCCAACGTCAGCGGCTTGCCTCCGGACTGGGCAACGTACTGTTCGGAATCCACCTTCTTGCGAAAGGCGACCACCGCGCCGGAAGCGTCCTGCACCAGGTAGGCCGACTTGCCGAACAGCTTGATCCCGCTCGGCTTGTCGTAGACGTAGCTGGCGTTGACCTTCTTGCCCGCCGCGCCGGCCTGCTTATAGGCCTCGAGCATCGCTGCGACGCTGTCGTAACCGACCACGCCGGCGTCGGCGAACCAGATTTCCGCCGGCTTGAGCGCCGGGTTGCCGGGGATCGGCTCGACCATCGCCTGCAGTGCCGCCGGGTAATCCTGGCCAGCGGCGGCGTAGGCCTTCTTCAGGTAGCTGTCGTCGATCCACTGGGCGAAGTCGAGGTCGGGAATCTGCTTCTCCTTCTGCAGCAGCGCGTGGTCGTACTTCAGCGCCTCGACCCAGGCCGGCTTGATGCTGGCGTCCATCGTGGTGATGCCGCCCGCGCTGAAGTAGAGATAGAGCACCTCCTTGTCGACGCCGGTCCACTCGGCAACCTGGGTCGCCGCGCGTACCGGATCGGCCTGGATCCAGCGCTGCGCCTCCAGCGTGGCGCGCAGCACCGCCTCGACCACCTCCGGGTATTTCTTCGCGTAATCCTCGCGCACGACGATGCCGTGGAAGGTGGGAATGCCCGCCTCGCTGCCGTCGAAGATCTTCCGTCCGGTGCCGCGAAACTCCATGATTTCCGACCACGGGCAGAAGTCGGCATGCGCGTCGATCTTGCCGGCGGCGATGTTCGCCGCGCCCACCGGCGGCGCCTGGTTGATGATCGTCACCTGGTCGAACAGCTTGGCGTCGCGCAGGGCTTTGAGCGTCATGCCCCAGGCGGCGCTGCCGACCGGCGTGGAAATCGACTTGCCGGCGAGATCGGCGAGGCTCTGCGCCGACGAACCGGTCGGTACCACGATGCCGTTGCCGGTGCCGCGGCGGTTGTAGCCGGTGATGCCGACCAGGCGCGTTTGCAACTTGCCGGTTTCCTGGAACTTGGCGCCGTTGACGATCAGCGGGTAATCGCCCATCACGCCGAAGTCGAGCTTGCCGGCGAGCATCTGGTTGGTGATCGGCGGGCCGGAATCGTAATCCTTGAAATCGATCTTGTAGTCGGCATCCACATACTTGCCGTCCTTGGGCAGGTATTTCTCGATCAGCTTGAGTTTCTCCAGGACCACGCCGCCGGAGACCGTATTGGTCACCATGCTCTGGTGGCCGATGCCGATACGGATAGTTTCGGCGAGCGCTGGGTTGCCCAGCATCGACAATGAAGCGAACACGCATGACACGATCAGGCTTTTACGGTTGTTCATGGTTGTGCACCTGTAGTCCGGGCAACTTGTACTAACAAGCCATAACGGCTTCAAATACGGGTGCATTGGCCGTGCCACTTGGTCGCAGCAGGGGTATAGCCGCTTGTTTCTCAAGGATTATTTGACGGAGGCAGGCTCAGGCCTACGGGCCGTTGCGGCACGCCGCTGCGCCCTCCGCTGGTGCGAGCGGAGCGGGCGGGTTCCAGCGCGGCGCAGGCCGCGCGCGGATCGATGCGACAAGTAGGACAAGTGCCGGCGCCGGCCAGCGGCAGAAACGAAGAGACCGTCCGTGGACGGTCTCGGGACTGCCGAAAGGAAACTAGCGGTCGACGCGCAGGCGGTACTGGAAGGCATCGCCGCGGTAGTAGAGGAACTCGAAATCCAGCGGCGTGCCGTCGGCGGCATGGGTCAGGCGTTCGATGCGCATGATCGGCGCATCCACCGACACCTGCAGCGCCTTGGCCAGCTCGGCGTCGGCGAGGATCGCGTCGATGGCCAGGTCGGCGTGGCCCAGCGGCACGCCGCAATCGTTCTCCAGGATCAGGAAGATGTCACGGGTAACCAGGTCGGCCTTCTGCAGCCGCTCGCCAAGCGCCTGGCTCAGGTAGGTGACCTCCAGCGATACCGGCTCGCGGTTGATCAGCCGCACCCGCTTGATCTCGCAGACCGTGGCGCTCTCCTCCACGCCCAGGCGCTCCGCCACCAGCCGCCCGGCCGGCACGAAGCGCTGGCTGAGCATGCGGTTGAGCACCTCGTGGCCGGAGGCCGACATCGCTTCCGAAAGGCCCTGCAAGGTGCTGACGTTCTGCACCGCCTTGGGCTTGGCGACGAACGTGCCCTTGCCGTGGATCTTGAAGATCAGCCCTTCCTTCTGCAGGTCGCCCAGCGCCTGGCGCACGGTGATGCGGCTGACCCCGTAGGCCTCGCCTAGCTCGCTTTCCGAAGACATCCGCGTATGCGGCGCGAACACCCCGTCGAGAATCTGCGCGCGCAGCAGCTCCTTGAGCTGGGTGTACAGTGGTACCGGCGAATGGGGAATCAGCTGGGCGGGCGTCTTGGAGTTCATCGGGTACGCGTCATGACGAGTCGTGACATGAACTGTAAAGCAAGACTCGGCAGCCGGCCAACGCGCGCCGCGAACATCCGGCAGCGGCGCCGGCGCGAAAACCTGCGGAAACGGCGGCGAGGCGCCGGCCGACTCAGGATTGGACGCTGGCCGCCGGGTTGATCACGCGGCCCAGGCCGAGGTTGCGCAACGCCAGGTGCAGCGTGCTGTGGATGACCTGCGGGTTGTCGATGGTCATCAGCTGCGTCAGCAATTCCTTCGCCTTGCTCAGGCTGATCTGCCGCAGCAGCCACTTCACCTTGGGCAGGTTGGTGGCGTTCATCGACAGGCTGTCGAAACCCATCGCCAGCAGCAGTACGGCGGCGGAAGGATCGCCGGCCATCTCGCCGCAGATGCTCACCGGCTTGCCTTCGGCATGCGCGTCGCGGACCACGTGCTGCAGCGCCTGCAACACCGCGGGGTGCAGGTAGTCGTAGAGGTCGGCGACCCGCGGGTTGTTGCGGTCCACCGCCAGCAGATACTGGGTCAGGTCGTTGGAGCCGACCGAAAGGAAGTCCACCTGGCGTGCCAGATCGCGGGTCTGGTAGACCGCCGCGGGGATCTCGATCATCACGCCCACCGGCGGCAGCGGCACGTCGGTACCCTCGTCGCGCACCTCACCCCAGGCGCGGTGGATCAGGTGCAGCGCCTCTTCCAGTTCGTGGATGCCGGAAATCATCGGCAGCAGGATGCGCAGGTTGTTCAGCCCTTCGCTGGCCTTGAGCATGGCGCGCGCTTGGACCAGGAAGATTTCCGGATGATCGAGGGTGACGCGGATGCCGCGCCAGCCCAGGAACGGGTTGCTTTCCTTGATCGGGAAATACGACAACGCCTTGTCGCCGCCGATGTCCAGGGTACGCATGGTCACCGGCAGCGGGTGGAAGGCGGCGAGCTGCTCGCGGTAGATCGCCAGCTGTTCCTTCTCGCTGGGGAAGCGCTGGCCGTTCATGAACGGCACTTCACTGCGGTACAGGCCGACGCCCTCGGCGCCGCGCTCCTGCGCCCGCACCACGTCGGCGAGCAGGCCGGTGTTGACCCACAGCGGCATGCGATGACCGTCCAGCGTCTCGCACGGCAGGGCGCGCAGGGCGTCCAGGCCCTGGGTCAGCTGGCGCTCTTCCTCGACCACCTCGGCGTACTGCCGGCGGAGGATTTCGCTGGGGTTGGTGAAGACCTCGCCGTGGTAGCCGTCGACGATCAGCTGGATGCCGTCGACCTTGGAGTACGGCAGGTCGACCACGCCCATCACCGTGGGAATGCCCATGGCGCGGGCGAGGATCGCCACGTGGGAGTTGCCCGAGCCCTGCACCGAGACCAGGCCGACCAGCTTGCCCTGCGGCACTTCGCCGAGCATCGCCGGCGACAATTCCTCGCTGACCAGGATGGTGTTGTCGTCGTAGACCAGGTTCTGCTTGCGCTCTTCCTGCAGGTAGGCGAGCAGGCGGCGGCCGATGTCACGCACGTCGGAGGCGCGCTCGCGCAAGTAGTGGTCGTCCATCAGCTCGAAGCGTTTGACATGCTCCATCACCACCTGGCGCAGCGCGCCCTGGGCCCACTGTCCGGTGCGGATCACGCGCTTCACTTCCAGGCCGATGGAGGCGTCGTCGAGCATCATCAGGTAGACGTCGAACAGCGCGCGCTCTTCCTTGCGCAGCTGGCTGGCGAGCTTGCTGGAGAGCTCGCGCATGTCCTGGCGCACGCCCTCGAGCGCCGCCTTGAAGCGCTCGACCTCGGCTTCGATGTCCTTGATCGGTTTGTCCGGCACCACCTCGAGGTCCGCCGGCGGCAGCACCACCACCGCGGTACCGACCGCCGCGCCAGGCGCTCCGGGCACGCCGACGAAGCGCGCCTCCTGGATGCCCTTGCCCTGGCGGCCCAGGCCACGGATCGAACCGGTGGCCTCGGCGTGGGCGATGACGCCGGCGAGCTGCGCGCTCATGGTCACCAGGAAGGCTTCCTCGCCCTCGTCGAACTGGCGGTTTTCCTTCTGCTGGATCACCAGAACGCCCATCACCCGGCGATGGTGGATGATCGGCGCGCCGAGGAAGGAGGCATAGCGCTCCTCGCCGGTCTCGGCGAAGTAGCGGTAGCGCGGGTGATCGGAGGCGTTTTCCAGGTTGAGCGGTTCTTCGCGGGTGCCGACCAGGCCGACCAGGCCTTCGTTCGGCGCCATGCTGACCTTGCCGATGGAACGCTTGTTGAGGCCCTCGGTGGCCATCAGCACGAATCGGTTTGTGTCCGGGTCGAGCAGGTAGACCGAGCAGACGTGGCTGCCCATGGCCTCCTTGACCCGCAACACGATGATGCCCAACGCCGTCTTGAGGTCCTTGGCGGCATTCACTTCCTGGACGATCTTACGCAGCACGTTGAGCATGGCTCGGCTCTAGGTCGGTGGTCAGTCCCGCGCCAACAGGCGTGGGGCGAGTTCTTTCAGGGCCCGCCGGTAAACCTCGCGCTTGAAGGTCACCACCTGGCCCAGCGGATACCAGTAACTGACCCAGCGCCAGCCGTCGAACTCGGGCTTGCCGGTCAGGTCCATGCGCACCCGCTCCTCCGAGCCGGTCAGGCGCAGGAGGAACCATTTCTGTTTCTGGCCGATGCA